>NZ_VKHS01000038.1 GCF_014141525.1 Streptomyces calidiresistens | reverse complement strand
CCCCGGAGCCCCGGTCCCGCGCTCCACGGGGCCCGTTCCCACCCGCCGACCCTCCCCGGTTAGGCATGCCTTACGTGACGCACGGCATTCCGTGGCGCGGGGGGCCGGCTTGCCCGCCGCCGGCGAATTACGCAACAATGGTGTTGTGAAAAACCGGAGCGAGCATGCCCAGCGGGAGGGGAACCGGTCGGTCGACGCGACCACCGCGCCCCCGCACCCCGGCCTGCCCGCCTCCGAGGAGCAGCACGGCACCCGCGGCCGGGTGGCCCGCTCCATACTCGACCACGGCCCCTCCAGCGCCGCCGAACTGGCCGGACGGCTGGGACTGACCCAGGCCGCCGTCCGCCGGCACCTCGACGCGCTCACCGCCGACCGGATCGTGGAGGCGCGCGAGCGCCGGGTCCACGGTGCCCGGGGTCGGGGGCGTCCCGCCAAGGTGTTCGCCCTGACCGACGAGGGCCGGGAGTCCTTCGAGCAGGCCTACGACCAGCTGGCCGTGGACGCCCTGCGATGGATCGCCCGGGGCGCCGGGGGCGGGGAGCCGGGCGAGGCCGCGGTGCTGGCCTTCGCCCGCGCCCGGGCCGACGCGCTCGCCGAGCGCTATCGCGCCGAGGTGGAGCGAGCCGAACCGCACCGTCGCACCGCCGCCCTCGCGGCGGCGCTCAGCCGGGACGGCTTCGCCGCCGCGGCCCGCTCGGCCCCCGCGCCGGGCGGCGAGCAGCTGTGCCAGCACCACTGCCCGGTGGCCCACGCCGCCGAGCGTTTCCCGCAGTTGTGCGAGGCGGAGACCGAGGTCTTCTCCCGCCTGCTCGGCACCCACGTGCAGCGCCTGGCCACCATCGCCCACGGCGACGGGGTCTGCACCACGTTCGTGCCGGCCACCACACCCGGGGACCGGACGCGCGCCCCTCACCGGCACGCGTCGCGCTCCCCGTCCCGCGGCGGGAGACCCACCGGGGCCGCCCCCGGCGGCCCGGGAACCGCATCGAACACCACCGCGAAGACCGCATCACCACGTACTGCCGGGAGGAACCCCGCATGACGCTCCCCACGGAGACCGCCCACCCCGAACTGGAGGGCCTGGGCACCTACGAGTACGGCTGGGCCGACTCCGACACGGCAGGCGCCTCCGCCCGGCGCGGCCTCTCCGAGGAGGTCGTCCGCGACATCTCGGCGAAGAAGTCCGAGCCCGAGTGGATGCTCAAGCTCCGCCTGAAGGCGCTGAAGCTGTTCGAGAAGAAGCCGATGCCCAACTGGGGGTCCGACCTCAGCGGCATCGACTTCGAGAACATCAAGTACTTCGTCCGTTCCACGGAGAAGCAGGCCACCTCCTGGGAGGACCTGCCCGAGGACATCAAGAACACCTACGACAGGCTGGGCATCCCGGAGGCCGAGAAGCAGCGCCTGGTCGCCGGCGTGGCCGCCCAGTACGAGTCCGAGGTGGTCTACCACCAGATCCGCGAGGACCTGGAGAAGCAGGGTGTCCTCTTCCTGGACACCGACACCGCCCTGCGCGAGCACCCGGAGATCTTCCGGGAGCACTTCGGGACCGTCATCCCGACCGGTGACAACAAGTTCGCCGCGCTGAACACCGCGGTGTGGTCCGGTGGCTCCTTCATCTACGTGCCCAAGGGCGTCCACGTGGACATCCCCCTGCAGGCCTACTTCCGGATCAACACCGAGAACATGGGCCAGTTCGAGCGGACCCTGATCATCGTCGACGAGGACGCCTACGTCCACTACGTCGAGGGCTGCACCGCCCCGATCTACCAGTCCGACTCGCTGCACTCGGCGGTCGTGGAGATCATCGTGAAGAAGGGCGGCCGCTGCCGCTACACGACGATCCAGAACTGGTCGAACAACGTGTACAACCTGGTGACCAAGCGGGCGGTCGCCTACGAGGGCGCCACCATGGAGTGGGTGGACGGCAACATCGGCTCCAAGGTCACCATGAAGTACCCGGCCGTCTACCTGATGGGCGAGCACGCCAAGGGCGAGACCCTCTCGGTGGCCTTCGCCGGCGAGGGCCAGCACCAGGACGCCGGCGCCAAGATGGTGCACATGGCCCCCCGCACCTCCTCCAACATCGTCTCCAAGTCGGTGGCCCGCGGCGGCGGTCGCACCTCCTACCGGGGTCTGATCGAGATCGCCGAGGGCGCGGAGGGCTCGAAGTCCAGCGTGCTGTGCGACGCGCTCCTGGTGGACACCGTCTCCCGCTCCGACACCTACCCCTACGTGGACGTCCGCGAGGACGACGTCACGATGGGGCACGAGGCGACCGTCTCGAAGGTCAGCGACGACCAGCTCTTCTACCTGATGAGCCGGGGCATGTCCGAGGACGAGGCGATGGCGATGATCGTGCGCGGCTTCGTCGAGCCGATCGCCAAGGAACTGCCCATGGAGTACGCGCTGGAGCTCAACCGCCTGATCGAGCTGCAGATGGAGGGCGCGGTCGGCTGACGCCGCCCGGCCGCCGGCCCGCGCGGGACGATCACCGAGACGGTGACCGTCCCGTGCGGGCCGACCTCCGCCCGGTCCCGACCGGGGCCCCGGGCACCCGCCCGGAGCCGAACCGACCGCCGCCGGCCCGCCGCCCGCCGCGCCGGCGGCGCCGACCCGCAGACCCAGAAAGCGAGCACGACGACTGCCATGGCTGAGGCCCAGACCCTTCCGGCCGGTGCCACCACCACCGGATCCATCGCGGTGGCCGCGGAATCCACCGTGGCCACCCGGATGAGTGCGCCGCCGTCCTTCGATGTGGCCGACTTCCCGGTGCCCCATGGCCGCGAGGAGGAATGGCGCTTCACCCCGCTCGAGCGCCTGCGCGGCCTGCACGACGAGCCGATCGACCCGGCCGGGTCCGTCAAGCTCGACATCACCGCCCCCGACGGCGTCACCGTCGAACGGGTGGGTCGCGACGACGCCCGCCTCGGCCGTGCCGGCAAGCCGGTCGACCGGGTCGCCGCCCGCGCCTACAGCTCCTTCGAGAGCGCCACCGTGGTCACCGTGGCCAAGGAGCGCGCCCTCACCGAGCCGATCCGGGTCTCGCTGCACGGCGAGGGCGGGGTCACCTTCGGGCACACCGTCTTCGAGCTGGAGCCCTTCGCCGAGGCGATCCTCGTCCTGGACCACACCGGCGACACCGTCCGCGCGGCCAACGTCGAGTTCGTCGTCGGCGACGGTGCCAAGCTCACCGTGGTCTCCGTGCAGGACTGGGACGACAGCGCGGTGCACTGCTCCCAGCACAACGCCCTGGTCGGCCGGGACGCCCGCTTCACCTCCGTCGTCGTGACCTTCGGCGGCGACCTGGTGCGGCTGCACCCCCGGGTGACCTACACCGGGCCCGGCGGCGAGGCCGAGTTCTACGGCCTCTACTTCACCGACGACGGCCAGCACCACGAGCACCGCCTGTTCGTCGACCACGACGCCCCCAACTGCCGCAGCGACGTCGCCTACAAGGGCGCCCTCCAGGGCCGCGACGCGCACGCGGTGTGGATCGGCGACGTGCTGATCCGCGCCGCCGCCACCGGCACCGACACCTACGAGCTCAACCGCAACCTCGTCCTGACCGACGGCGCGCGGGTCGACTCGGTGCCCAACCTGGAGATCGAGACCGGCGAGATCGTCGGCGCCGGACACGCCTCCGCCACCGGTCGCTTCGACGACGAGCAGCTCTTCTACCTCACCTCCCGCGGCATCCCCACCGAGGAGGCCCGCCGCCTGGTCGTGCGGGGCTTCTTCGCCGAGCTGGTGCAGCGCATCGGCGTCCCGGACGTGGAGGAGCGGCTGGTGGCCAAGCTGGAGGCCGAGCTCGAGGCGTCCATCGGATGAGCGCCGGAGAGTTCGTGAAGGCCTGCGCGTTGGGGGACCTCGACGAGGACACCCCCCACCGCGTGGAGCTGGAGGGCGTGCCGATCTCCGTCGTGCGCACCGGGGGCGAGGTCTTCGCCGTGCACGACATCTGCTCCCACGCCAACGTGTCGCTCTCCGAGGGCGAGGTGGAGGACTGCATGATCGAGTGCTGGCTCCACGGCTCCATGTTCGACCTGCGGACCGGGCGGCCCTCCGGCCCACCGGCCTCGCGTCCCATTCCCGTATACCCTGTCAAGATCGAAGGAGACGGCCCCGGCGCCGCCGTGCTCGTCTCCGTCACCCAGGAGTCCTGAGTTCCCCATGGCAACGCTTGAGATCCACGACCTGCACGTCTCCGTCGAGACCGAGACCGGCTCCACCGAGATCCTGCGGGGCGTCGACCTGACCGTGAAGCAGGGCGAGACCCACGCCATCATGGGGCCCAACGGCTCCGGCAAGTCCACCCTCGCGTACTCCCTGGCCGGCCACCCCAAGTACACCGTCACCGGCGGCACCGTCACCCTCGACGGCGAGGACGTGCTGGAGATGTCGGTGGACGAGCGCGCCCGCGCCGGTGTCTTCCTCGCCATGCAGTACCCGGTCGAGGTCCCCGGCGTCTCGGTCTCCAACTTCCTGCGCACCTCCGCCACCGCGATCCGGGGCGAGGCCCCGAAGCTGCGGACCTGGGTCAAGGAGGTGAAGGAGGCCATGGCCCGTCTGGACATGGACCCCGCCTTCGCCGAGCGCAACGTGAACGAGGGTTTCTCCGGCGGTGAGAAGAAGCGCCACGAGATCCTCCAGCTGGAGCTGCTCAAGCCGAGGATCGCGATCCTCGACGAGACCGACTCGGGTCTGGACATCGACGCCCTGCGGGTGGTGTCCGACGGCGTCAACCGGGTCCGGGAGAGCGGTGAGGTCGGCACCCTGCTGATCACCCACTACACCCGTATCCTGCGGTACATCAAGCCCGACCACGTCCACGTCTTCGCCAAGGGCCGGATCGTGGAGTCCGGCGGCCCCGAGCTGGCCGAACAGCTGGAGGCCGAGGGCTACGAGCGCTACGTCAAGGGCGGCGCGTCCGCGTGACCGCCAGCGCGCGGCCCGGCGCCGCGCGGGTGTCCCGACGATCGGCCGACCGGTCGAGCGTCGGGACACCGCACCCGAACCGGCCCGTCCCGCCTCGCGGGGCGGGCCCCACGAGCTACCGAAAGGAGGGGGCGTGACGCAGCTGACCGGCCTCCTCGACACCGAGGCGATCCGCAAGGACTTCCCCGCCCTGGACCGCACGGTCCACGACGGTCGGCGCCTGGTCTACCTGGACAACGCGGCGACCTCGCAGAAGCCGCGCCAGGTGCTGGACGCCCTCACCACCTACTACGAGCGGCACAACGCCAATGTCCACCGCGGCGTGCACGTGCTGGCCGAGGAGGCGACGGCGCTCTACGAGGGTGCCCGCGACCGGGTCGCGGCCTTCATCAACGCACCCAGCCGCGACGAGGTGATCTTCACCAAGAACGCCTCGGAGTCGCTGAACCTCGTCGCCAACATGCTGGGCTGGGCGGACGACCCCTACCGGGTGGACGAGCGCACCGAGATCGTCATCACCGAGATGGAGCACCACTCCAACATCGTGCCCTGGCAGCTGCTGTCGCAGCGCACCGGCGCGACCCTGCGGTGGTTCGGCCTCACCGACGACGGGCGCCTGGACCTCTCCCGGATCGAGGAGGTCATCACCGAGCGCACCAAGATCGTCTCGTTCGTGCTGGTCTCCAACATCCTGGGCACCGTCAACCCGGTGGAGACCATCGTGCGCCGGGCCCAGGAGGTCGGCGCGCTGGTCCTCATCGACGCCTCGCAGGCGGCGCCCCACCAGGTCCTGGACGTCCAGGCGCTGCAGGCCGACTTCGTGGCCTTCACCGGGCACAAGATGTGCGGACCCACCGGCATCGGCGTGCTGTGGGGCCGCCAGGAACTGCTGGAGGACCTGCCGCCCTTCCTGGGCGGCGGCGAGATGATCGAGACCGTCTCGATGAGCTCCTCCACCTACGCCCCCGCCCCGCACAAGTTCGAGGCGGGCACCCCGCCGATCGCGCAGGCGGTCGGTCTGGGTGCGGCCATCGACTACCTGTCGGGCATCGGCATGGAGCGGATCGCGGCCCACGAGCACGCGATCACCGCCTATGCCCTGGAGCGGTTGGCCTCCGTGCCCGACCTCCGGATCATCGGCCCGGCCGATGTCCGGGACCGGGGCGCGGCGATCTCCTTCACGCTGGGGGACATCCACCCCCACGACGTCGGGCAGGTGCTCGACGAACTGGGGATCGCGGTCCGCGTCGGCCACCACTGCGCCCGTCCGGTCTGCCTGCGCTACGGGGTGCCGGCGACCACCCGGGCCTCCTTCTATCTGTACTCGACGCCGGCCGAGGTGGACGCGCTGGTCGCGGGTCTGGAACATGTCCGCGACTTCTTCGGTTGACGCCACGGGCGACCCGGTCGCGAACCCGCCGGGCCGCCCCACCGTCCGTGACAGCGGCGCGGCCCGGCGGGGTCGCGGCCGGAGCGCGAGGATGACGCGATGAAGTTGGAATCGATGTACCAGGACGTGATCCTGGATCATTACAAGAACCCGCGCGGTCGCGGCCTGCGCGAGGGGGACGCCGAGGTCCACCACGTCAACCCGACCTGTGGTGACGAGATCACCCTGCGGGTCCGGCTGGACGGCGACACCATCGCGGACGTCAGCTACGAGGGTCAGGGCTGTTCCATCAGCCAGGCGGGCGCATCGGTCCTGAACGAACTGCTGGTCGGCGCGACGATTCCCGACGCGCGGCGGATCCAGGAGTCCTTCCTGGAGCTGATGCAGTCCAGGGGGCGGCTGGAGCCCGACGACGAGATGGAGGAGATCCTCCAGGACGCCGTCGCCTTCGCCGGGGTGTCGAAGTATCCGGCGCGGGTGAAGTGCGCGCTGCTGAGCTGGATGGCCTGGAAGGACGCGACCGCGCAAGCGGCCGGCGGGGAGGAAGTGACCGCGCAAGCGGCCGGCGGGGAGGACGCGACCGCGCAAGCGGCCGGCGGGGAGGAAGCGACCGCGCAAGCGGCCGGCGGGGAGGACGCGACCGCGCAAGCGGCCGGCGGGGAGGACGCGACCGCGCAAGCGGCCGGCGGGGAGGAAGCGACCGCGCGGGCCGCCGGCGGGGAGGACGCCACCGCGGGGAGGAAGTGACCGCGCGGGTCGGCGCGGTGAACCATCACAACCGGGAGATCCCATGACCGAGACCACCACCACCCCGGCCTCCGAGGAGGAGGTGCGCGAGGCGTTGTACGACGTCGTCGACCCCGAGCTGGGCATCGATGTCGTGAACCTCGGCCTCGTCTACGGCGTGCACATCGACGACGCCAACATCGCCACCATCGACATGACCCTGACCTCCGCGGCCTGCCCGCTGACCGACGTGATCGAGGACCAGGCCCGGACGGCCACCGAGGGGCTGGTCAGCGAGCTGCGGATCAACTGGGTCTGGATGCCCCCGTGGGGTCCGGACAAGATCACCGACGACGGTCGTGAGCAGTTGCGCGCCCTCGGCTTCAACGTCTGACGGCTTCCGGACGCCCCCCGGGCGTTCCCCGTTGCGCCCCACCGGTCCACGGATCGGTGGGGCGTCGTGTCGTCGTCGCGCGGTCCGCGCCGGCACACGTCGGTCCCCGTGCGCCGGCGGTTCGCGGGGAATTCGACTGCTCTCCGCCGACTCTTCACCCCGGTCGTGGAATCCCGTTCACCCTGCGTACACCCCCCGCACCGCGTCGCGTCACAGCCCCCTCCTACGCTCCGGTTCAGCCGACGCCGGGACCCCGGCGTGTGGGGAGGAGTGCTGGTGCAGTTCACAATCGGAAGGCCGACGCGACGCAGGTCCGCGTCGGCGGGGGAGGGGCGGGACGGAACGTCCGCCCTGGCCGAACGGATGGCCGACTGCGCCGTCGTCGGGGGCCAGCTCGTCGGCAACGCCGATCCGGCGCGGGCCGGCCTCGGGGAGGCGGTTCGCGCCCTGCTGGCAGCCTACGCCGAGGCGCTCACCGATCCGACGCGCTCCGCCGTCCTCCTCACGGACAACGGCCGATGGCCCAAGGAGTACCCGGCCGTTTTCGACGGCCTGCTCCGGGTGGGGCAGGCCGCGGTGGACACCGGGACCCCGGAGGCGCTGGGGCTCGCCCGGCGGGTGACCGGGACCGTCCTCGGGGTGCGCGAGAACTCCCGGGCGGGCTGGCGGCTGCGCGCGCGGGTGCTGGAGGCGCTCGGCGACGACCGGGGGGCCGTCGAGGCACACGGTCGCTACCTGGCGCTGTGCACCATCGACGATGTCGGGACCGGGGCCCGCATCGCCTCGCTGCGGGAGAGCCGGGAGCAGTTGGAGAAGTGCGTCGCCGAGCTGCTCCGGGCCTGCCCCGGGGCCGGTGAGCGGGCCGTGGTGTCGCCCACCGAGTCCCGGGCCGCCGCCGTCCGGGCGCGGGACGCCGGGGACTTCGCCGGCGCCGTGGAGCACCTGATCGCCGCGCTGGCCGCGATGACGGCGGAGGACCGGCCGCTCGGGGAGCTGAGCGAGGCGCTGACCGCCGTCATCGACCACCGGCCCCCGGCCGGCTCGGGCGCCTACGACCCCCTGGCCGACCCCCGGATCGTGGAGATGTACTCCACCCACCGGCGGTTGTTGGCCCGCGAGTCCACCCCCGACCCGCTGCTCGGCGGCACCTCGGTGATCGGGCTGAGCGATTTCCGCAACCTGATCGCCGGCAGGAGCGTCTGCCTGGTGGCCAACTCGCAGCGGGTCGCGACGAGCGGGATGGGCGCGGAGATCGACGACTACGACCTGGTCGTCCGCTTCAACTCCTTCCGCATCGACGCGGAGCACACCGGGCGGCGCACGGACATCCACGCCACCATCCACAAGCACAACTTCAACTGGGACGTGCCGGTGCGGACCCGGTTGGTGTTCGGGGGCAAGCAGGGGGCCTGGTTGCAGTCGGTGCGCCGGCGTCTGGTGCCGGGCGCCCAGCGGTACGTCAACGACCGGAGTCTGCGGTGGCCGGTCCGCGAGATCGGCCGGCTGACCGAGGAGGAGTGGCCCTCGATTCCCACCAGCGGCTTCAACATGCTGTGGCTGCTGGACTTCCTGGACGTCAATCCGCGCCTGGACCTGATCGGTTTCGACTTCTACGCCTCGGGCGCCTATCGCCTGCAGGACGCCATGAAGCTTCCGATCACCTCCGTCCACGAGTACCGGCGGGAACGCGAGTGGATCATGGAGCGGGCCCGCCACGCCGACGAGATGAGGATCGCCCTCCGATGAGCACGACCCCGACGGGGACCGCCGTGGCCGCGACCCAGCCCCTCAAGCGCCGCATCGCCTTCGCCTCGTACGTCGACGAGAACTACCTGCCGGGCTTCCTCGTCCTGTTGCGCAGCCTGGCGCTGTCCAACCCCCGGGTGTGCGAGGACTTCGTCGTCCTGTACGACGACCTGCGGCCGGCCTCGGTGGAACGCATCCAGGCGCTCCACCCCCGGATCGTGCTGCGCAGGGTCCGGGCCGAGCACTACGCCGACTTCGTGAAGGGCGATCCGCACAACTACCTCGTGCGCAAGGCGTACTTCATCCTCGACGTCTTCGGCATCCGGGACTACGACACGATCATCACCCTGGACACCGACATGGTGGTGCCGGGGGACATCTCCGAGCTGCTGACCCTGCGCGAGGGACTGGGCGCGGTGGCGCAGTTCTTCCAGGGCCGCGACAAACTCAACAGCGGCCTCCTGGTCATCCAGCGCGAATACCTCACCGACGGGTTCTGCGAGCGGATCGACCGGATCGGCCGATCCGGCGAGTACGAACTGGACAAGCACGACCAGGGCATCCTCAACGCCCTGCTCGAGGGCGACTTCGTGCGCATCGACCCCCGCTACAACTTCGTCAAGCGACGGCTGTCGGGGAACAAGCCGGTGCCGGAGGACGTGGCCATCCTCCACTTCACCGGCCGGCACAAGCCGTGGAACGGCGGCGAGGTCGGCTACGAGGCGGCCGAGGAGGTCTGGCACCGCTACGACCTGTCGGACGCCGACTTCCACGCGGAGTTCTTCGCCCTGCCCGGCGAGAAGCACCCGGAACTGGTGGCCCACCTCGGCCGCCGCGCCCTGGCGGCCGGGGCCGGTCACGCCACGGCCCAGCAGGTCGCCGCCGCACTGGTGGACCTGGGACGCTACCGCGACGCGATCGAGGTCCTCGGGCGGATCCGGATTCCCGCCGAACGCGCCCGCGCGCACGCCCTCCTGGGCCAGGCGCTGATGGCGGACTCCCGTCACGCCGAGGCGGAGGCCCACCTGCTGCTCGCGGCCGCCTCCCCGCCGGTGACGCCGAAGGCGATGGGGCGACTGGCCCAACTGCGCTGGGTGCTGCACGACGACGAGGGGGCCCGGCGGTACGCCCTCGCCGGCCTGGCGGCCGACCCCACCGACCGCATGTGCGGCATCCTGCACCGACGCACCGCGCAGGCGCCCCCCGCCGACACGGCGGACGACGCGGAGGCGGGGCGACAGCTCGCCCACGTGGCGTTCTACATGGACCAACAGGGCAACGCCGGCGACAAGGTCCTCCCGGACGCGGTGCGGCGCTGCTTCGGTCCCGACATCGGTCCCGCCGCCTGGCACCCCGAGCACGTCCACCGGTACGTGGACGACGCCGCGCTGGCCCGGATCAACCGACGGCGGGGCCTGGTCATCGGCGGAGGGGGACTGTTCATCCCCGACACCTCGCCCAACGGCCACAGCGCCTGGCAGTGGAACGTCACCGACGAGACCATCCGCGCCATCGAGGTGCCCCTCGCGGTGTTCGCCGTCGGGTACAACGCCTTCGAGGGCCAGACCTACGCCCGGGAGCGCTTCACCGAGAGCCTGCGCACCCTGGTCGGGCGGGCCGACTTCTTCGGACTGCGCAACCACGGGTCCGTCGAGCGGGTCCGCGCGCTGCTGCCGGCCGGACTGCGGGAGAAGGTCGTCTTCCAGCCCTGCCCCACGACGGTGGCCCGGCAGATCGTGCCCGGCTGGCGCGACCCGTCCGAGCGGGCCGACACGGTGATGGTCAACTGTGCCTTCGACCGGGCGGGGCTGCGCTTCGGCCACGACTACGACCACTTCCTGGCCCAGATGGCCCGTGCCATCCGGGCGCTGGGGGAGGAGGTCGAGGTCCGGTACGCGGCACACGCCGTCACCGACGAGAAATTCGTCCTCGACCTGCGCCGGGCGCACGGCATCACGCTGCCGGTGGACCCCATGTACGACTGGGACACCCCCCGGATCCTGGCCGAGTACGCCCGCACCCGGCTGGTGATGGGCATGCGGGGCCACGCCGGGATGATCCCCTTCGGCTGCGGGACACCGATCATCAGCCTGATCTCGCACCCCAAGCTGGCCTACTTCCTCAAGGACATCGACCGCCCGGAATGGGGCGTCTCGGTGCACGAGCGCCGGCTCGGCGACCTGCTCACCGAGCGGGCCCGCGACCTGCTGGCGAACCAGGAGGCCACGGTCGCGGACGTGCACGACCGGCAGCGGTGGCTGTGGAAGGTGACCCGGGACAACCTGGGAGCCCTCGGGCGTCTCTTCGACACGACACCGGCCGTGGAGGCGGTGATCGGCTGAGGACGTGCGTCGCCCCGCCGGGGCGGGACCCCGACCCCGGTCCCGCCCCGGCGGGGCACGGCGTTCCGGGCCGGGAGGGCGGGACCGGTTCGCGAGCGGAACCGGCCGCCGGTTAGCGTGGCCCCATGACCGCACGTGCTCACTCCACCACCGGCGCCGTGGCCGCCGGCCTCGCCACCCTCACCACCGACGGCACCGTCCTGGACACCTGGTTCCCCGCCCCGGAACTGCTCGACGAGCCGGGACCGGCCGGCACCGAACGACTCTCCACCGAGCGGGCCGGCGAGCTGCTGGGCGAAGCGGCTCTCGACGCCCTCGGCCCCGACCCCCGGCGCGGGGTCGAGGTGGTGGCGGTCCGCACCGTGATCACCTCCCTGGCCGAGAAGCCCCTCGACGCCCACGACGCCTACCTGCGGCTCCACCTCCTCAGCCACCGGCTGGTGCGGCCCAACACCCAGAACCTGGACGGCGTCTTCGGCCTGCTCGCCAACGTCGCCTGGACCAACCTGGGTCCGGTGCCGATCGATCGGGTGGACCACGCCCGGCTCGCCGCCCGCGCGGCCGGCGCGCCGCTCATCGTCACCGGGGTCGACAAGTTCCCCCGGATGACCGACTACGTGGTGCCCTCCGGCGTGCGCATCGGCGACGCCGACCGGGTGCGACTGGGCGCCCACCTGGCCTCCGGTACCACCGTCATGCACGAGGGTTTCGTCAACTTCAACGCCGGGACCCTGGGCAACTCCATGGTGGAGGGACGGATCAGCGCCGGTGTGGTGGTCGGCGACGGGTCCGACATCGGGGGCGGGGCCTCCATCATGGGCACCCTCTCCGGGGGCGGGAAGGAGACCATCTCCATCGGCGAACGCTGCCTGCTCGGCGCCGAGGCGGGCATCGGCATCTCGCTGGGCGACGACTGCGTGGTCGAGGCGGGTCTCTACGTCACCGCCGGCACCCGGGTCACCCTCCCGGACGGGTCGGTGGTCAAGGCCCTGGAGTTGACCGGCGCGAACAACCTGCTCTTCCGCCGCAACTCCACCACCGGCACCGTCGAGGCGCTCCAGCGCACCGGCTCGTGGGGCGGCCTCAACGCCGCTCTGCACAGCAACGACTGACGGGGCCCGGGGACGGGTGTCCCCGCCCCGGGGCGGCCCGGCGGAATCGGCGACGATCCCGCCGGGCCGCTCCGTTCGGCGGCCCTCGCGGGGCGGCGGGGCCCACTAGGCTGACCCCGATCCGCTCTTCCCGCCCGAAGGAGTTGCCCCGCCGTGATCGGTGACCAGCCCGCCGTGATGCCGCCCGTGCGGCTTCCCCGGGAGGCCGAACTGGCCGCTGCCGTGCTCGCCGCCCCGCTCCCCTCCCGCGCGCTGCGGCTGGCCCGCGAGTTGCCGGTCCGGGACACGTCGGGGGACGCCTCCGGTGCCGCGGCGGCCGGGGAGGGCATCCCGCTGGAACCGGGCCTGGACCCGACCGAGGAGGACCTGGCCCGCGCGGTGCGGTTGCTGGGGCTGGCCGAGGACCCCGAGGGGGCGTCGAAAGCCGCCGAGGCGTGGGCGTTCGCGATCGAGGCGGGCCTGGTCGAGGTGGTCGGGGAGGAGGGTGCGCCGCGCGCCGTCCCGGCCGAGGGGCTCGCCGACTTCGGGCCCGGCTCCCCGGCCGAGGTGCTGGAACGCTGGTACGGCTCCGTGGACGCGATGCTCGCCGAGCTGACCTCGGCCTTCGTCCTGGAGGACTCCCTGGTGGACGAGGAGGGGGAGACCCCGCACCTCGCCGGGGTGGGGGAGGACAACGGCTTCCTGGAGGCGGCCCTGGCCTCGCTCTACCTGATGACGGTGAGCGCCCCCGGGGGAGCGGCCGGGGAGATGGTTCCGCTGCCGGTGGTCGCGGCGGGGCTGCTCTTCCCCGAGGAACCGGTCGCTCCCGACAACGAGGCGCTCGAACAGGTCTCGGTGGTGATGACCCGTCTCGACTCGCAGTTCGCGGTACTCGCCCCCACCGGGATGATCGAGCACCAGGGGATGGATCCGACCCTGCTCATCGGTGAGGAGGGCGGGGACGGCGGCGACGGCGAGGAGGACGCGGCCGGGAGCGATCTCCCTCCCGACGCCGAGGAGGAGCGCCGGTACGGCCGCCTCCGCCTGACCCCCCTGGGCCTGTACGCCGTGCGGCGCCGTCTGGCGGAGACGGGCATGGACCTCCCGGTGCTCGGCGAAGCCGCCGGGGCCGACGCCTCCCGTCTGCTGACGGTGCTCGCGGCCTACCCCGAGGCGGCCGCCCGGCAGGAGGCGGAGGGATGGTTGGCCCGCCGCGAACCGGAGAAGGCGGCCCGGGAACTGCTCGCCGCCGCCCGGGGTTCGGATCCCGCCGCCCCCGGCCGACGGTTGGAGTGCCAGTCGGTGCTCTCCCTCCTGGGCGACGAAGCGGCCCCGGCCCTGCGCGAGGTGCTCGACGATCCCGAACTCGGCGGTCTCGCCCGGGTGTGGCTCACCGAACACGGCGTCCGGGACGTGCCCGCCCCCTCGGAGGAGATGGTCTTCTGGCTGACGGTGGACACCCTCGCGGCCAGGGTCGGTGCGCGTCCGGTCCCCGCCCTCTTCGGCTCGGACCCGGCGGCCGTTTCCGGCGGTGCCGCGGACGAGGAGGAACTGCGCGAGTTGGTCGACGGCCTGGTCGCACACCACACCGACTTCTTCGACCGGGCCTGGCGGGTGGACCACCCCGCGACCGCTGACGTTCTGGAGGCGATGAGTCGGCTGCACCCCGACCGGCGGATCGCCAAGCAGGCGCGGCGCGCCGCCTTCCGGGCCCGCTCGCGGGGGTGAACGGCGGTTCCCCGCCTCGCTGTTCACTCCTTCGCGTGAACCCGGGGGATCCCGGGGCGGGTTGGACCCGCCGGCCGACGGGACCCCCGACGCGGGCCGCGAGGTGTGCCACCGGTGGCCCGCCCCCGCCGTGGAGGGCGAGGACACGGTGACGCCTGCGGGCCTGCTCACCCACCGCGTCGGTGCCGGCCGGCGTGGAGGGCGGTTTCACCGGGGCGGAACCGGCCGAGGACCGGGTCGTCGCCGAGCGGATCGGCGCCCACGGGCCGTGGTGGCGGTCCGGCGCCGCCCTCGGCCCCCCGAGCCCCGGGGATCGGGGTTCCGGAGGGCCCGATAGTGCCGGTGGGGCCGGGGGGAGC
Organism: Streptomyces calidiresistens; assembly: GCF_014141525.1. Lineage (GTDB taxonomy): Bacteria > Actinomycetota > Actinomycetes > Streptomycetales > Streptomycetaceae > Streptomyces > Streptomyces calidiresistens. Next base: position 746 of record NZ_VKHS01000038.1, on the reverse strand, counting down.
CGTGGTCCCGCGCACCACCGGCATCACCCCGCACGAGTGGTACGAGGAGCGGATCCGCGCCCCGGGAGCCGGGCAGCCGACCGGGCCCGCCCCCGGCACCCGAACACCGCTCCCCGACAACCCCGTTCCCGCCGTCGGCACCGGCCCGCGCCCCCGGGGTGCGGGAGACACGACGGCCGCCGACGGTCCCGCCGGCGCAACGCCCCGCACGCCGTGCCCCGGCGCAACGCCCCGCACGCCGTGCCCCGGGGCGGCTGCCCGGTGAGCGGGCGATCCGGGCGGCCGGGGCCGCCGGATGGCGCGGGTGTCCCGCAGGCCCCCACCACGGGTGGGGGGGGGAGAGAGAGACGGCGTGGTGGTCGGCGGGTACCGGAGCCACGGCCCGGGCTTCACGGTGGGAGCGCCGTTCCTCGGCGCGGACTCCTTCGGCCACTTCGGCGCCGCCGGCTCTTCGACCTCCGCCGAACCGCGCAGCGGCCCCGCGCCGGGCCGCACCCGTCGGACCCCGCTCCGCCCGACGGCTGCGGGCCCCGACGCGCAGTGGTTCGCCGTGGCGGTCCACCGCTGCGCGCCCGCCCTCGGCGGAGCCCCCGCCGGGCCCGCGACCCGCCGTCGGGAATCGATTTCGTAACGGCATCGCATCGTGTTACACATCGAAAACCCGAACGCGTGGCTGAACAGGCAGTATCCCTCCGTCATTCCTTCAACCATCCCCCCAACCGCCCCATCGAGCCCACCGTTTCCCC
>NZ_VKHS01000379.1 GCF_014141525.1 Streptomyces calidiresistens | reverse complement strand
GAGGGGGAGCGGGTGGACGCACACGCATGGGGTCGAGATCCGTACGCATGGAGCACACCGCCGGACCGCACTTGACTGGTCGCATGACATCGCGAACCGAACGCTCCCCCGTTCCCTCCACCTCCTCCACCCGCTCCACCTCCTCCAGTCCCTCCTCCCCGACCCTCGTCATCGGCGGCACCGGCAAGACCGGACGGCGGGTGGCGGAGCGGCTCACCGCCCGCGGTCTGCCGGTTCGCATCGGTTCCCGTTCGGGTGAGCCCCCCTTCGACTGGGGGAAGCCCGCGAGCTGGGAGGCGGCGGTGGAGGGAACGGGGGCCGTCTACATCACCTACCACCCCGACCTCGGTTTCCCCGGAGCGGCCGAGGCGGTCGGTGCCTTCTCCCGCCTGGCCGTGGCGGCGGGAACCCGTCGATTGGTGTTGTTGTCCGGACGGGGGGAGGAGGGGGCCCTGCGTGCGGAGCGGGAGGTGCGCGAGTCCGGGGCGGAGTGGACCGTGGTGCGCGCCGGTTGGTTCTTCCAGAACTTCGACGAGGGCTTTTTCCTGGAATCGGTGCTCGCCGGTGAGCTGGCGTTGCCCACCGCCGAGGCGGTCGAACCCTTCGTGGACGCCGACGACATCGCCGATGTCGTGGTCGAGGTGCTCACCTCGGAGGGGCACGTCGGACGGATCCACGAACTCTCCGGGCCCCGGGCCCTCGGCTTCCGGGAGGTGGCCGCCGAACTGTCCCGGGCCACCGGCCGGGACATCCGCTACCTCCCCGTGCCGCTGGAGACCTACCGCGAGACGTTGCGGGAAAACGGTTTCCCCGTCGAGTTCGCGGACCTGTTCCGGTTGATCTCGGACGGCCGCAACGCGCACCCGGTCGCCGGCGTGCGGGAGGTCCTCGGCCGCCCGCCCCGGGACTTCGCCCGCTACGCCCGGGAGACGGCGGCCACCGGTGTGTGGGACCCCCGGTGACCCGTGTTCCGCCCGGGGGCTCGCCCGGCCGGGCCGGGAGGACCGTGAACAGCCTCTCCCCGTCCGGTCCCGCCGGCTACCCTGAGGGGGTGGACGCGCTGACCGCCCTGCTGGACGCACCCAAGGCCCGCGGGGCGTTCCTGCTCAAGTCGATCCTCAACCCCCCGTGGTCCCTGCGGATCGAGGACCGCGCACCGCTCACCGTGGTCACCATGGTCCGGGGCGAAGCCGTGGTGCGGCCCGACGGGGGGCCCGTCACCCCGTTGGGACCCGGGGACGTGGCGGTGATCCGGGGGCCCGTCCCGTACACCGTCTCCGACGCGCCCGGCACCCCGGTGGGGGTGCTCGTGGGGCCGGACCAGAGCTGCCTCCCGGTGGGGCCCGGAGCCATGGGCGAGTTGGCCGAACGAGGGGTCCGGGCCTGGGGCGGGGTCCCCTCCCCCCACTCCTCGGTGATGATCACCGGCACCTACCGGGCGGAGAGCGAGGTCGGCCGGCGTCTGCTGGGAGCCGTTCCCGCCGTCCTGATGCGTCCCGCCGTGGCCGACGACCCGCTGCCCGCGCTGCTCGCCGCCGAACTCGAGCGGGACCGGCCCGGACAGGAGTTGGTCCTGGACCGTCTGCTGGATCTGCTGTTGGTGGCGGTCCTGCGGGGGTGGTTCGCCTCCCCCGCGGCGGTCGGTGCCGACCACGGCGGGGCCCGGGGCGACGAGGTGGTCGGGCCGGCCCTCCGACTGCTCCGGGAACGCCCGGCGCACCCGTGGACCGTCGCCTCCCTGGCCGACCGGGTGGGGGTCTCCCGGGCGGCCCTGGCCCGGCGTTTCACCGTGCTCGTGGGGGAGACGCCGATGGCGTACCTGACCGGGGTCAGGCTCGATCTGGCGGCCGACCTGCTCCGGCAACCGGGCTGCACCCTGGAGGGCGCGGCCCGACGGGTGGGGTACGGCAGCGCCTTCGCCCTGAGCGCGGCGTTCAAACGGGTGCGCGGGGTGAGTCCGCGGGAGTACCGCGAGGGCGCGCGGCTCGCCCTGCCGCCGGTCCCGGACGGGGTCCCGCACACCGTCGTTCTCGGGGGATGACGGCGCGACCGGCGCTCCCACCGGCGGGATTGCGCGGGGGGCGCCGGGGTATCCGCTGTCCATGATGACGCTGGGTGTCGAAGAGGAGTATCTGCTGATCGATCCGGCGACCGGGTTCCCGGTCCCGGAGGCGGAGCGGACGCGTGCCGCCATCGGTGGGGTCCCCACCGCCGGTGGTGACGAGGTGCAGCTGGAACTGCTGCAGGTGCAGGTGGAGATCGCGACACCGGTGTGCGTCGGACTGGAGGAGGTCGCCGACCACCTGAAGCGGCTGCGCGGGTCCCTCGACGAGGCGGCGCGCAGCGCGGGCTGCCGGATCGCGGCCAGTGGGTCGGCGCCGTTCCTCGGCCCGGATCCGGTGCCGGTGACCGATCGGCCCCGGTACCGGATGCTGTCCCGCGAGGCCCGACAGTTGGTGGACGAACAGCTGATCAACGGGATGCACTGCCACGTGGCGGTTCCCGACCGGGCCGCCGGGGTGGCGGTGCTCAACCGCCTGCGTCCCTGGTTGCCGGTGCTCGGCGCGATGGGCGCCAACTCCCCGATGTGGGAGGGGCAGGACACGGGGTTCGCCGACTGGCGCACGGTCGTCTTCGACCGGTGGCCGGTCAGCGGTCTGCCGCCCCGCTTCGCCGACGCGGAGGACTACGAGCGCCGGGTGGACGCCCTGTTGGCCACCGGCGTGATCACCGACCGGGGACAGTTGTACTGGCGGGCCAGGCTCTCGGAGAACTACCCCACGGTCGAGGTGCGCGCCCTGGACACCCAGCTGGAGGTGGAGGACGCGGTCGTGTTCGCCGGTATCTCCAGGGCCCTGGTGACCACGGCCCTGGAGGAGGAGAAGGCGGACGTTCCGGTGCCCGACCTCCCCGACGAACTGCTGCGGATCGCCGACTGGCACGCCGCCCGGCACGGTCTGGGCGGAACCCTGGTCGATCCCTTCGCGGGACGGTCCCGTCCCGCCGCCGACGTGGTGGGACAGTTGCTGGAGCACATCGGGCCCGCACTCGCCCGGCTGGGTGACGAGGGGCGGGTCACCTCCGGCGTCGAGCGAATCCTGAACGAGGGCACCGGCGCCGAACGCCAGCGCCGCGCGATGCGGGAAGGGGGCCCCGAGGCCCTGACCCGTCTGCTCGTCGAGCGAACCGCGGCGGGGTGAGGCGGGCCGGACGGGGCGGGAACCGACCCACCGTTCGGTTCCCGCCCCGCCCGGCCCGGTGTTCCCACCGCCCGGCCGGGCCCGTACCCCGGCCCGGGCGCCTGCCGTCGGCGCTCCGTTCGGGTGGACCGCCGGTGTGTCTTCCACCATCCGGCCCCGACCTCGTCGATGGTCGGGGGAAGCCGCGTCCAGCCATCGGGGAGTGAGCCGGTTGACCGCTTTCCTGGACCGTCTCGGCCGTCGCCTGGGGTTGCGGACCGATACCGTGATCTTCTTCGTCTCGGCCGGTCTCACCGTCGCGTTCGTGGCCCTGGCGATCGCCGCCACCGAGACCGTGGACCGGATCTTCAGCAACCTCTCCGGCTGGATCCTCGACCACCTGGGTTGGCTCTACATCCTCGGCGTGACCACGTTCCTGCTGTTCCTGGTGTGGATCGCCCTCAGCCGGTGGGGGCACGTCCGGTTGGGGGGACACGACGCCCGGCCGGAGTACGGCAATCGTGCCTGGTTCGCGATGCTGTTCGCCGCCGGTATCGGCACCATCCTGATGTTCTGGGGCGTGGCCGAGCCGATCAGTCACTGGGCCGAGCCGCCGCGCGCCGACGTGGAGCCCCGTTCGGAGGAGGCCGCCGAACTGGCGATGGCCTTCTCCTTCTACCACTTCGGCCTGCACACGTGGTCGATCTTCTGTCTGCCGGCCCTGGCCTTCGCCTACTTCGTCCACCAGCGCCGGTTGCCGTTCCGCCTCAGTTCGGTGCTCCAGCCGCTCCTGGGCGACCGCATCCACGGTCCCCTGGGGCGCGTGGTGGACATCACCGCCGTGCTGGGCACCCTCTTCGGCGTCGCCGTCTCCATCGGCCTGGGCACCCTGCAGATCAACAGCGGGCTGGCGCAGTTGTTCGGCATCGAGGAGAGTCAGCCGGTCCAGGTGCTGTTGATCACGGTGGTCACGATCATCGCCACCATCTCGGTGGCGCTCGGGCTGGACCGCGGCATCAAACGCCTGTCGAGTCTGAACATCGGCATGGCGGTCGGTCTGCTGATCTTCGTCTTCCTCACCGGCGCCACCGTTTTCCTGGCGCGGGGCATCATCGAGATGATCGGGGTCTACCTCGGCTCGCTGGTGCCCCTGGCCTTCTGGAACGACACCTTCGCCAACACGGGCTGGCAGGGGCAGTGGACGGTCTTCTACTGGGCGTGGACCATCACCTGGTCCCCGTTCGTGGGGATGTTCATCGCGCGCATCTCGCGCGGCCGGACCATCCGGGAGTTCGTCCTGGGGGTGCTGGCGCTGCCCACCGCCTTCACCATCATCTGGTTCAGCGTCTTCGGGCTCTCGGCGATCGACATCGAGCGGGAGGGGGACACCGGCCTGGTGGAGGCGGTGGTGGTCCAGGGGGACGTCTCCCGGGCGCTGTTCGTCTTCCTGGAGAACTATCCGCTGGCGACCGTCGTCTCGGCGATCGCGGTCCTCATCGTCGTGATCTTCTTCACGACCTCCTCGGACTCGGCCTCCCTGGTGGTGGACACCCTGTGCTCGGGTGATCGGGAGGAGCCCGGGCCGGTGCGGCAGCGGATCTTCTGGGCGGTCACGGAGGGAGTGGTGGCGGGGACCCTCATCGCGGCCACCGGCAAGTCCGGCCTCGATGCCCTCGCCGAGGTGATCACCGTGCTGGGGCTGCCGTTCTTCCTGATCGCCTTCCTGATGATGATCTCCCTGGTACGGGCGTTGAACGCGGACTACCCGGAACTGCGGCGACCGCAACTGCCCCACAGCATCCGTCGGATGCCCCGTTCGGCCCAACGGGCCCGCCCGACGCCGGGCGGCCCCGTGCCCGGGGCGGGCACGGGGCCGGAGGACTCCCCCGGTGCCCCGCCCGGCGAGCGCCCCGTCGGGGACGGCTGAGGGGGCCCACCGACCGGGGTCGTCCCCGTCCGGTGCGACCCGGGGGCGGGGAGGGACACAGGCGTCCCGCCCACCCCCGGGG
>NZ_VKHS01000378.1 GCF_014141525.1 Streptomyces calidiresistens | reverse complement strand
TCTTTTTTTTCAGAAATACGGCGACCACTGAACTCTCCACTTGCAGCTTCGTCGGCAGCGTAAGAGGTGTATAAGAGACAGCGGGGGCGGTGGGCCCGGCGGGCGGCCGTCGTTCACGGCCGCCCGCCGGGCGGAGGGGTCACTGGCCGGCGTTGACGGTGGCCGAGTCGATGGCGCCGGTCTCGGCGTCCCACTCGGCGAGCACCTCCTGGTAGGTGCCGTCGTCGATGATCGCCTGAAGGGCCTGCTGCAGGGCGTCCCGCAGCTCCGGGTTGTCCTTGGGGACGGCGATGCCGTAGGGGGCGGCGTCGATCTGCTCGCCGACGACCTCGAACAGCTCGCCGTCGCGGGCGGTGGTGGCGTTGTAGAGGGCGACGGGGAAGTCGGTCACCACGACCTGCGCCCGGCCGCTCTGGAGCTGGGTGATCGACTCGTCGTCGGTGTCGTTGACGAGCATCTCGATGGGCTCGTCGCAGCTCTCCTGCTGCCTCTCCACCAGGGCCTCGTTGGAGGTGCCGCGCTGGGAGGCGACGGTCAGGCCGCACAGGTCGTCGAGGGTCGCGACGTCCTCCGGGTTGCCGGAGGCGACCAGGAGCGCGGAGCCGGCCTCGAAGTAGTTGACGAAGTCGGCGCCGCCCTCGGCGTCCTCGCTCAGACCCTCCTGCCGCTCGCGGGTGTCGGTCATCGCCGACATGATCACGTCGTAGCGGCCGGAGTTCATGCCGAGGACCAGGCCGTCGAAGGTGCCGTTGACGAACTCCATCGGGACACCGAGCTGCTCGGCCATGGCGTCGGCGATGGCCGGGTCGATGCCGGTGACCTCGTTGTTCTCGTCGTAGTACTCGATGGGGGCGTAGGCGATGTCGGAGCCGACGGTGATCCTCCCGGCCTCCCGGATGTTCTCGGGGAGCTGGTCGTACAGGGGTGCGTCGGTGTTCACGCCGGCGGCACCGCCGTCACCGTTGCCGTTGCCGTCACCGCCGTCGTCGGAGCCGCAGGCGCCGAGCACCAGCACACCGGCCGTGACCAACGCGCTCGCGGCGAGGAGCCGGGAACGTCGGCGGAGGGACGGACGAGGGGAAGGGGGGGTCATCGCGGTGTCCTCCTGCGGGATGGTGCGGGGGAGTGTGACGAGGGCGGATGCGGAGATCTCTCCACGGGCAGCCGGGCACACGTCTTCGAGTGTCGCGACTTTTTACCAATGGCCGAATCCTGCCATCCGGAGGGATGACGTGCGTTCACCGCTGCGTCACGACCGCATAACGGACGCTTCCGGTCGACGGGGTTCACCCGGTCGGCCCGCCCCTCCGCCCGGGGGCGCGGCCCGGCGCCCGTGCGCGGACGGGTGAGACGAGGATCACGGAGAGCCGCCGACTCCCCCGCCGGCCGGGCCCCGTCCGGTGTCCCCGCAGGTCGGGCCGGGTGGGGGCGGAGCGCGGGGCGCGGGCGGAGCGGCGCGCGGCGCCCCGATTCACCCGATGTTCCGCTCGGCACCGTGACAACCCACTCGTCCCGGCCCCGAGTGATCCGGTAGAACGGTCTGTTACACCCCTCACCCGGGGACCCGGGACGTGCGTGCGGCGCGTCCGGCGTCCGCAGCACCTCCCCGACGGCGGCCCAACCGCCGAAGGGGCGGCGGACGTGGTACCCGCCCGCTCCCCCACCAGGGAGCGGTCACCCTCGACCAGCCATGTGATAAAGGGGTCAAACAGTGGCATCGGAGACCGTCAACTCCACGACCAACCCTCATCGAAATCCCTCACCCGTCCATACCGACGGCGATCCGGAGCGGCTGGGCGCCGCCGCCGGCCTGGACCCGGCGTTCGCCCTGCACCGCGGCGGCAAGATGGCCGTTCGCGCCACCGTCCCGGTGCGCGACGCCGACGACCTGTCCCTGGCCTACACCCCGGGCGTCGCCAAGGTGTGCGCCGCCATCGCCGAGCAGCCGGAACTCGCCCACGACTACACCTGGACCTCGCAGGTCGTCGCCGTCGTCACCGATGGCAGCGCCGTGCTCGGCCTGGGGGACATCGGCCCCGCCGCCTCCATGCCGGTGATGGAGGGCAAGGCCATCCTCTTCAAGCAGTTCGCCGGGGTGGACGCCGTCCCGATCGCGCTGGACTGCCGCGACACCGACGAGATCGTGGAGACGGTGGCCCGGCTGGCCCCCTCCTTCGGCGGCGTCAACCTCGAGGACATCGCCGCGCCGCGCTGCTTCGAGATCGAGCGCAAACTCCAGGAGCGCCTGGACATCCCCGTCTTCCACGACGACCAGCACGGCACCGCCGTCGTGACCCTCGCCGCGCTGCGCAACGCCGCCCGGCTGACCGGGCGCGGCCTCGCCGAGCTGCGGGTGGTCATCTCCGGCGCGGGCGCGGCCGGTGTGGCCATCGCGAAGATCCTGCTGGGCGCCGGGATCGGCGACGTCGCCCTGTGCGACCGTCGCGGCGTGGTCTCCGGCGACCGCGAGGACCTGACCGACGTCAAGCGGGAGATCGCCGGGCTGACGAACCGCGCCGGACTGACCGGCTCGCTGGAGGACGCCATGGCCGGCGCCGACGTCTTCATCGGCGTCAGCGGCGGCACCGTCCCCGAGTCGGCGGTGGCGCGGCTGGCGCCGGGCGCGTTCGTCTTCGCGATGGCCAACCCGAACCCGGAGATCCACCCGACGGTGGCCGCCCGGCACGCGGCGGTCGTCGCCACCGGACGCAGCGACTTCCCGAACCAGATCAACAACGTGCTGGCCTTCCCCGGCATCTTCGCGGGCGCCCTGCAGGTGCGGGCGGCGCGGATCACCGAGGGCATGAAGCTGGCCGCGGCCGAGGCACTGGCGGCGGTGGTCGCCGACGAGCTGACCCCGCAGCGGGTGATCCCCTCGCCGTTCGACGAGCGGGTGGCGCCGGCGGTCGCGGCGGCCGTCGCGGCGGCGGCGCGCGCCGAGGGCGTGGCCCGGCGCTGAGCCGGACGCGCCGCCCCCGGTGACCGGGGGCGGCGGAGGGGTGTCGGCCGGTGGGGCCGGGGGACGGGGCGTCGCGACACGCGGCGTCGCCGTCCGCCGGCCCCACCGCCGCGTGCGGGTCCCACCGCCCTGTGCGGAACCCTCCCGCGTGCACGGGACCCACCGCCGCGTGCGGGCCGGAGCGCCGTGCGGCATGTCCGACCACCCGGGAGGGGACACGACCCCGGGACGGGGACCGTCGGCGCATGCGGTTCCCGGCGCCGGGAGGGCCCCCACCGGCACCCCCGGGTGGCGGGAACCCTGCCGACGGCGGCCGGCGGAACGGGCCGCCCCGGGCGGGCACGCCCGGAGTCGGGGCGACCGAAAGGCGGAGGCGGTGCGGGCGCTCAGCGCAGGCCGAGCACCATGGCGTCGGAGGGCGAGGCCCACACGGTGCGGGCCTCGGCGAAGCCGGCGCCGAGCAGGATCGCGGCGTGCTCGCCGGGGGCCTGGACCTCACCGTCGGAGTGGTCGCCCTCCCTCGGGTCACCGAAGATCCCGAACCGCTCCGCCGCCGCGTCGGCCAGCTCCGGGTCCCGGGCCACCTCCGCCCACCAGTCGGCCCAGTCCTGCGTACCGGCGGCCTTCTCCCGGTCCCGACGGGCGCGGTCGAAGGCGTGCACGGCCTCGTTGATCCGGGGGGTGGCGGGGTCCGGCATGTGATCGGCATTGAGGAACACCCCGCCGGCCCGGACCACACCGCCGGCCAGCCGCTCGTACAGGGTCCGCAGCTCGGCGGTGCGCATCCAGTGCAGGGCGGTGGCCGTGAGCACGGCGTCGAAGGGACCGCCGGCACCGGCCGCGAGGGCCCGGTCGACCCACGCCGCGTCCCGCAGGTCGGCGGCGACGAAGGTCGTCCGCTCCTCCCCCTCGAAGGTGCCGCGGGCGATGGTGAGCAGGGCGGGGTCCAGGTCCACGCCGACGGTGGTGGCGTCGGGGAAGCGCTTGAGCACCCGCCCGGTGATGCTGCCGGTGCCGCACGCCAGGTCGAGGACCCGGGGGCGGTCGCCGACCAGCGCCTCGACGGTGTCGAGCATGACGCGGAAGCGTTCCTCCCGATCCGGCAGGTACCACTCCTGCTGCCGGTCCCAGCTGCGCTGCCACTCCTGCCAGTCGGCCATGGCCGTTCCCCTTCCCGGTCCCGTGCGGGGACCCGACACACCACCGGTAAGGGTCTCGAATCACATTGGACCCTTACCTAGTACAGTGCAGACTGTAGCCCGGCAGCGTAAGGATCTCAAGTGGAACTGACCTATTACGCAGACCTCGCGGTGCGGTTGGTCAACACCGAGGAACCCGCGCGCGACACCGATGCCCTCACCGATGTCGAGGCCGTGCGCGCCCTCTTCGGCCCGAGCCAACCCGCCGTCGCCCGACGTGCCGTGGAAGCCGATGTCACCCGGTTGCGCGGGGTGCGCACCCGCCTGCGGGCCGTCTTCGGCGCCGCCGCCGAGGGCGAGGAGACCCGGGCCGTGGACCTGCTGAACGCCCTGCTCATGGAGTACCCGGTCAGCCCGCAGATCTCCGGGCACGACTACCTCGACGACGCCGGACGGCCGCGCTGGCACATGCACCTCGCCGAACACCCCACCAACGCCGGCGCCGCCTACGCGGCCATGGCCTGCATGGGGCTGGCGGTCCAGCTCACCGACCTCGGGGTGGACCGCCTGGGACTGTGCGAGGCCGAACCGTGCCGCAACGCCTACATCGACACCTCGACCAACCGCTCCAAGCGCTACTGCTCCGACCGGTGCGCCACCCGCGCCAACGTCGCCGCCTACCGCGCCCGCAAACGCCGGGAACGCGCGAGCCTCCCCGCGGACGGACCGGTGCGGCGCACCGCCGAGCCGACCCATTCCAGCGCCGAACGGAGCCGGGAGGGCTGAGTCCGGGACGGCGGTCGCCACCGCAACACCGCCCGGGCGACCACCCCGGCCGGCGGAACGGCGCCGAAGGCCCGGCTGTCGTCGGTGATCCGGGGGTTGTCCCCCAGCAGCCACCAGCCGTCCGGGCGACGCTCCACCGCCCGCTTGACGATCAACAGTCCCGGTTGCCACGGGTGACGCGCCACCACCACGTCACCGGGCCGCGCCGGCGCCCCCCAGCGCAGCAGCAGCCGATCACCGGGGCGCAGCGTCGGCAGCATCGAGTCGTTGCGCACCCGGGCGAACCCCCAGCGCGGCCCGCCGACCCCCGACCCGGGCTCACCG
>NZ_VKHS01000377.1 GCF_014141525.1 Streptomyces calidiresistens | reverse complement strand
GGGCGAGGCCGCACGGCGACGCGCGATCAGGTCCAGTACGTCCTCCGGCAACCGCACCCCGCCCGCCCCGTCGGCCCGGGGGTCGAGTTCGTGGCACAACTCGGCCGGGGTGGGACGCAGGTCCGGGTCGCGCTCCAGGCAGGCGCCGATGACCTCGAGCAGCCCGCGCGGCACGTCCGCCAGGTCCGGGGGTTCGGTGAGGATGCGTCGGCGCACCTCACCGGCGGGCGCGGCGCCGAAGGGCAGGCGCCCGGTGACGGCGTGGGTCAGCACGCACCCCAGGGCGAAGACGTCGGCGGCCGGACCCGGTCGGCGCTCGGGCTCCTCGGCCTGCTCGGGCGCCAGACAGGACGGCGGGAGGATCAGCGGACCGGTCCCGTAGAGCGCGCCGGCCAGCCCCAGGCCGGTCAGGCGGGGGCCGTCGGGGGCCAGCAGCACCCGCGCCGGGGTCAGGCAGGCGTGCACCAGGCCCGCCCGGTGCACCGTCTCCAGCGCCTCGGCCACCCGGGCGCCCACCCGGCGGCCGATGTCCCGGGGGAGCGGTCCGCGGACCGCCACCACCATCGCCAGATCGGGGTCGGGCAGGTACGGCTCGGCCAGCCACACCAGGCGCGCGCCGATGTCGGCGGCCACCGGGGCCACCGCCCAGCGGCTGACGACCCGTTGGGCGGAGGCGGTGCCCCGGGCGAAGGCGGAGCGGAACTCGGTGTGCGCGGACCACGGGTGCGGCACCACCCGGAGGGTCATCAGCACCCCGCCCGCCGAGCGGGCCAGGTAGCAGGTGCCGGGAGGGTCGGCGGGCAGCCGGCCCAGCAGCCGGTGACCGGCGAGGTGGGTGGGATCGGCCGGGTGCAGCGGGCCGGGACCGGGCGCCCCGGGGTCCGAGCCGCCCCCGTCGGCGGGGGCGTCGAACGGGTCCCGGCCGGCGGAGCCGGCGGGGTCACGGGGTTCGCCGGAGCGGAACGACGGGGTGTGCACGGGCTCCTCAGCTCAGCTCGGTGTGCGCGGCGGTGATCATGCGGCGCATCAACCGGTGCGCAAGATCCGTCAGTTCCCCCTCGGTGGAGCCGTCCGTCCCCTTCACGGCGAGGGCGGCGGTCACCGGGCCGACCCTGGCCACCAACCACAGGTAGGGGTGCGGTCCGCCGTGCTCCTCGGAGAAGAAGTCACCGCGTTCGGTGATGAGGTCGTCGGCCGGAAGGGCCCCGTCCCCCGGGCGGAAGGCTCCGACGGAGGTCAGACCGGCGATCCATTCGTCGGCCCGCAGCCGCTGCTCCGGACAGCGCAGCCCCTCCTCCAGGATTCCGGCCATCCGCCGGTCGGCGGCCGTCACCTCGTCGTGCACCGTCACCACGGTGACCACGGTGATCGCGCCCGGGGGATCACCGGAGGGGGGGTCCGCCGGGCGTTCGGCCTCGACGGTGCGCAGGGCCAGGACGTCGTCGGATATCGGCTCGCGTTTCCACACGCAGGCGTCGGTGAGCACGGGTTGGGTTCCGGTGTCCCCCGTTTCGGTGTCCCGACCCCCGCTCCCCGTGTCGGTGTCGGGGTCGGTGTCGCCGGACCGGTCGACCGCGACGAAGCCGGTCCCGTGGTCGGCGGGGTCCGGCAGCACCGCCGCGGCCAGCACGGCCGCCGCGGTCGCGTCCCGGGGCAGGCGCTCGGGATTGGGCACGAAGGGCGCCTCGCCCGCCGGGGAGGACGCCCCGACCGGCTCGCCCGGGACCTCACCGACCACGGCGTCGTCGGCTCCCGTGCCGGGGTCGGCGGGGACCGGATCGGTTCCGCAGCCGGTGACCAACAGGACGGTCAGCGAGCCGAGCACCACGGCCCGCGTCACCGGTCGTTGACGCATGCGCGCCTCCCTCCGCGGGGTGCCCGACGGTTCGGCGGGGATCACCCTAGCGGGCCGCCGAACGGGGCGGAATGGCTTTCCGTCACGGTCCGGCTACGGTGACCGGGCGGGCCCGGGTCCGGCCGGCGGGGTCGTTCCCCCGGGCCGGATCCCTCGCGTGCGCCCCCGGTGCACCCGGGGGCGCACGCCCCGGGACCCCGCACCGCCGGTGACCACGCCCGGAGGGGGAACGGGCCGCCCGGGCGGGGGCCCGGGAAAGCGATCCGCGGTGGGGGCACCCGCCCAATTCGCTCGCGGGAAACGAACACCGGACGGAGACTGTCGCCATGAAGACCTCACGCGATCTCCCCAACGCCCCGGCCGCGTCACCGAACGCCCTGCCGACCGACCTGATCGGACGCGAGTTCTCGCCGAACCCCGGTTATCTCAACACCGCCTCCCACGGTCTGCTGCCGGCCCGGGCCGCCCGAAGGCTCCGGGAGGCGGTGGAGGACCTGACGGTCGGTCGGATCGATCAGGAGGCGCTCATCGAGGAGGTGGAGGCGGCACGGGTGCTGTGGGCCCGGCTGGTGGGGGTCGCCCCGGAGCGGGTGGCGCTCGGCTCCACCGTCGCCGCGCAGGTCTCCGTGGTCGCCGCCGCCCTGCCCCGGGGCGCCGAGGTGCTCACCGTGGAGGGGGAGTTCAGCTCGGTGCCCACCCCGTTCCTGCACGCCGACGACCTGCGGTTGCGGGTGGTGCCGCCGGCGGGGCTCGCCGATTCCGTGGGCCCGGACACCGCGCTGGTCGCGGTCAGCGCCGCCCAGTCGGCGGACGGTCGGATCGCCGACCTGGCGGCGGTGCGGGAGGCGGCCCGCGCCCACGGCGCCCGCATCCTGGTGGACGCGACCCAGGCGGCGGGTTGGATGGACTACGACGCCGAGGCCGACGACTTCGTGGTGTGCGGCACCTACAAGTGGCTGCTGGGGCCGCGCGGCGCCTCCTTCATGGTGGTGCCCCCGGACGGCGGTGGGCTGCGGCCGGTGCAGGCCAACTGGTTCGCCGGCGCCGACCGCTGGGAGAGCTGCTACGGCCCGGTGCGGGACCTCGCGCCGACGGCCGCGCGCTTCGACCTCGCCCCCGCGTACCTGCCCTGGCTGGGCACCGCCCGGGCCCTGGAGGTGATCGAGGAGGTGGGGATCGACGCCATCCGCGCCCACGACCTGGCCCTGGCGGAGCGCTTCCGGTCCGGCCTGGAGCGACTGGGGCGTCCCGCCGCCCCCGAGTCGGCCGGGTCCCCGATCGTCTCGGTGCCGGGGGCCGGGGCAGCGGTGGAGGAGCTGGCCCGGGCGGGTGTGTCGGTGGCGGCCCGCGACGGCGGTCTGCGGGCCTCCTTCCACCTGTACACCACGGAGGCGGACGTGGACCGGGCGCTGAACGCCCTGGAGGACACCTCCGTCGACACCCCGATCGACGTCCCGGGCTGAGCGCCGTCGGCCGTCGGCCCGCCGGGACCGGGGCCGACGGTTTCCGTCGGTCCCGGTCCCGGCGAAAACTTTGCCGTACCGATGGGTAACGACCCCCGGGCAGGGACGACGCACGGCTCTACAGTGCGGTCATGCCCAATCCGCCCGATGTCGTGCTGTGGGCGATACCCGCCTTCGCCCTGCTCACCGTGATCGAGATGATCAGCTACCGGCTGCACCCGGACGAGGACGCCGCCGGCTACGAGACGAGGGACACCGGCACCAGCCTCGCCATGGGGCTCGGCAGTCTCTTCTTCGACCTGTTGTGGAAGATCCCGATCGTGGCGATCTACGCCGCCGCGTACGCCCTGACCCCGCTGCGCGTCCCGCTGGAGTGGTGGACCGTTCCCCTGCTGGTGGTCGCCCACGACCTCTGTTACTACTGGTCGCACCGGGGCCACCACACCGTGCGGATCCTGTGGGCCTGCCACGTGGTGCACCACTCCAGCACCCGGTTCAACCTCACCACGGCGCTGCGGCAGCCCTGGACCACCTGGACGGTCTGGCCGTTCTACCTGCCGCTGATCCTGTTGGGTGTGCACCCGGCGGTACTGGCGCTGCTGTCCTCGGCCAACCTGGTCTACCAGTTCTGGGTGCACACCGAGCGGGTGGGCAGGCTGCCGGCGCCGTTCGAGTTCGTGCTGAACACCCCCTCCCACCACCGGGTGCACCACGCCTCGCAGGGCGACTACCTGGACCGCAACTTCAGCGGGGTGTTCATCGTGTGGGACCGGCTGTTCGGCACCTTCGCCCCGGAGACCGAGCGGTGCGTCTACGGGCTGACGAAGAACATCGACACCCACAACCCGCTGCGGGTGGCCACCCACGAGTACGCGGCGATCCTGCGCGACGTACGGGCCGCCCGGACGACCCGGGACCGGTTGAGCCACGTCTTCCGGGGACCGGGGTGGCGCCCGCCGGAGCCGGGGTCGGCGGCGGTCGCCGTCGGCGGACCGACCCCGGCGACGGGGAGGGAACGGGCGACCGGCGACCCGACGGTCGTCGGATGAGGCCGGGCGACCCGCCACCCGTGGGGCCCGCGGGCCGGCGGAGGCGCCTCCTCGGCGCCGGCGCCCTCGCGCTGTTCCTCCTGTTCTGCGCCGCGCACCTGATCGGGCACGCGGTGGACGCGGAAGGGGTGCACCGGGCCACCAAGCCGTTGCTGATCCCCGCCCTGATGCTGGTGGTGGCCGCCCGGGGCGGGCCCCGCCTGCTCCTGGTCGCCCTGGCCTGCGGTTGGGCCGGGGACGTGTTGCTGATGCCGGACCATCCCGTGGCCTTCCTCGGCGGGATGGCGGCCTTCGGCCTCGGCCACCTCGGCTACCTGGCGCTCTGTCGCCGGGCCGCCCGGGCCGGTGCCCGCCCGCCGCGATCGCGGATCGTGGCGGCGGCCCCCGGCTATGCGGTGGTGGGTGTCGCGGTGGTCGTCACGCTGTGGCCGGGCCTGCCGGCGGACCTGCGGGTGCCGGTGGCCGGATACGCGGCGCTGCTGGCCGCCACGGCCTGCGCCGCGGCGTTGACGCTCGGGCCCCGGGGCGCGGCGGGAGGGGCGCTCTTCCTGCTCTCCGACGCCCTGATCGCGGCGGGGATCGCCGACGGTCCGGTGGTACCGGCACAGGGTTTTGTCATCATGTCGACCTACCTCGCCGCGCAGTGGCTCCTGGCGGACGCGGTGCTGCGCTCCCCGGCCGCGAGGCCGCCCGGCCACCGATCCGGGGACGGTCCCGTGCCGGCAACTCCGCCGCCACCGGCCCGAACGGCCGTGAGGGCGCCCGGTCGGACCGGCACCACCGCCCGGTGACTCCTCCCGGCGACCCACCCTCCGGGGAGCGGCCCGTCCGCCCGCGACTCCCC
>NZ_VKHS01000376.1 GCF_014141525.1 Streptomyces calidiresistens | reverse complement strand
GGGTGCGTGTCCGGGGGTGCGGGGACGGGGCGCGGACCCGGCTACGCTGCATCCCATGCGCGCACTCCTCGTGGTCAACCCGGCAGCCACCACCACCAGCGCGCGGACCCGTGAGGTGATCGCCCGGGCCCTGGCCAGCGAGGTGAAGCTGGAGGTCGCCCCGACCGAGTGCCGGGGTCACGCGCGGGACCTGGCGCGGCGGGCGGTGGAGTCGGGCTCGGTGGAGCTGGTGGTCGCCTTCGGTGGCGACGGCACGGTCAACGAGGTGGTCAACGGCCTGCTGCACCACGGCCCGGATCCCGGCGGACTGCCGCGACTGGCGGTGGTGCCGGGCGGTTCGACCAATGTCTTCGCCCGCGCCCTGGGGTTGCCCAACCACGCCGTGGAGGCGACCGGTGTGCTGCTGGACGCCCTGCACCGGGGCCGGGAGCGGGAGATCGGGTTGGGGTTGGCCGCGGGCCTGGAGGGCACCCGGGACGAGGAGGTGCCGGACCGCTGGTTCACGTTCTGCGCGGGCCTGGGCTTCGACGCGGGCGTGGTGGGGGGCGTGGAGCAGCAGCGGGAGCGGGGCAGGCGCTCCACGCACGCGCTGTACGTGCGCCAGATGGTGCGGCAGTTCCTGCGGGACCCGCACCGGGGGCGGGGGACGATCACGCTGGAGCGGCCGGATGCGCAGCCGGTCCGGGACCTGTCGACGGCCATAGTGTGCAACACCGCCCCGTGGACCTTCCTGGGGAACCGTCCGGTGTACGCGGCGCCCCGGGCCTCCTTCGACGACGCCCTGGACGTGGTGGGTCTGACCCGGATGTCGGCGGCCGCGATGACCCGCTACGCGACGCAGTTGTTGCGTTCCTCGCCGGAACGGGGCCCCCGGGGAGGAAACGTGGTGGTCCTGCACGACGTGACGGGCTTCACCTTGCTTTCGCAGGCGCCACTGCCGTTTCAGTTGGACGGTGACCACCTGGGGGTGCGCTTCGGCGTGCGGTTCACAGGCGTTCGGCGTGCACTGCGTGTGATTGTGTGAGCAGAACCCTCAAAACTCCTTACAGTCGAACGTTTAGCCCACCCTCCACCCCGGAGAAGTAGGGCTGTGAGCCAGGCAACACCAAGGAATCAAAAAAAACTTTCCAGAAGGGGTTGTGCCGCCGGCCGAGGTTTGCGAACCTCTACATGGCGATCGGGACAGCCGAGACATCGGGCCCCTTGAGAGCCGGAATCCCCTTACCGCCCGAACGGGCCACGGCACGGACCTCCCCCTGCGGAGGCCGGGCGACGACTCGTTCCTGTCGGGGGGTTCGTGAAAGCGTTCACATTCACAAGCAATGCCACCGCAATCCGCAGGAGATGGAGCAGACATGGACTGGCGTCACAACGCCGTTTGCCGCGAGGAAGACCCCGAGCTGTTCTTCCCGATCGGCAACACCGGTCCTGCGCTGCTGCAGATCGAGGAGGCCAAGGCCGTCTGCCGTCGCTGCCCCGTGATGGAGCAGTGCCTGCAGTGGGCCCTGGAGACCGGTCAGGACTCCGGCGTCTGGGGCGGGATGAGCGAGGACGAGCGTCGCGCCATGAAGCGCCGCGCCGCCCGCAACCGCGCCCGCAAGGCCACCGCCTGACCGCACCGTGCCCGACCCGCGGCGGCCCGCCATCGGCGGGGTCGCCGCCCGGGTGCCTTGATGCGCAGCGCGCAGCACCCACGCGAATCCGTCGAGCCCCGGCTCACGGCCCGCACCCCCCACCGGAACGTTCCGGCGGGCGGGGACGCGGACCGGGCCGGGGCTCCGCGCTTTCCGGGACCGGCCGCCGCTCCCCGGGCCGTCATCCCCGCCGGCACAACCCCGTCCCCGCCGGGCCTCAGCGCTTGCGCTCCGGGGCCAACGGGAGATCCAGCACCACCCGGGTCCCGCCCCCCGGCACCCGCTCCATGTCGAAACGGCCCTCCAACTCCCCCTCCACCAGGGTTCGCACGATCTGCAGACCCAGGTTCCCCGAGCTGTGCGGGTCGAAGTCGTCCGGCAGCCCGCGCCCGTCGTCCTGGACGGTCACCAGGAGGCGTCCGCCGCGTCGGGCGGGCTGCTCGCCACGGGTGGCCGCGACCTCCACCGTCCCGCGCCCACCGGGCTCGAAGGCGTGCTCCATGGCGTTCTGCACCACCTCCGTGAGCACCATGGACAGCGGGGTGGCGGTCTCGGCGTCCAGCACGCCGAACCTGCCGGTGCGTCGGGTGGTGACCAGGCCCGGGGACAGTTCCGCCACCATCGCCAGCACCCGGTCGGCGATCTCGTCGAACTCCACCCGCTCGTCGAGGTTGTGCGAGAGCGTCTCGTGCACGATGGCGATCGAGCCGACCCGCCGCACCGCCTCGTCCAGGGCCGCGCGGGCGCTGTTGTCCCCGGCGGCGCCGATCCGGCGGGCCTGGAGACGCAACAGGGCCGCCACCGTCTGGAGGTTGTTCTTCACCCGGTGGTGGATCTCCCGGATGGTCGCGTCCTTGGTGATCAACTCGCGCTCGCGCCGGCGCAGTTCCGTGACGTCCCGCAGGAGTATCAGCGAACCGATCCGCTCACCGCGGGGCTTGAGCGGGATCGCCCGCAACTGGATGACGCACTGGTCCCCCTCGATCTCGGCCTCCCGCGGCGCCCATCCGCTGGCCAGCTTGACCAGTGACTCGTCCACCGGCCCCCGGGTGGGGGCCAGATCGGCGGTGGTCGGGCCGAGGTGGAGCCCGACCAGATCGGTGGCCAGCCCCAGGCGGTGGTAGGCGGACAGGGCGTTGGGGCTGGCGTACAGCACCACGCCCTCGGCGTCGAGCCGGATGAAGCCGTCCCCCACCCGCGGCGCGCGGTCCATCCCGACCTGCTGGCCGGGGAAGGGGAAGGCGCCGTTGGCGATCATCTGGGCGAGGTCGGAGGCGCTCTGGAGGTAGGTGAGCTCCAACCGGCTGGGGGTGCGCACGGTCAGCAGGTTGGTGTTGCGGGCGATCACACCCAGCACCCGACCCTCCCGGCGCACGGGGATGGACTCCACCCGCACCGGCACCTCCTCGCGCCACTCCGGGTCGCCCTCGCGGACGATCCGCCCCTCGTCCAGGGCCGCGTCCAGCAGGGGCCGGCGCCCGCGCGGGACGAGGTGGCCGACCATGTCGTTCTGGTGCGAGGTGGGGCCGGTGTTGGGCCGCATCTGGGCGACGGAGACGTAACGCGTGCCGTCCCGGGTCGGCAGCCAGAGCACCAGATCGGCGAAGGAGAGGTCGGCGAGCAGTTGCCACTCCGAGACCAGGAGGTGCAGCCACTCGAGGTCGCCTTCGTCCAGGTCGGTGTGGAGACGGACCAGATCGTTCATGGAGGGCACGGCGCGAGCCTACCCTCCTGCCCCGGCGGTGATCCCGGTCACCGCCGGGCGGCGGCAGGGCCCGCCCGTGACCTCCGCGACCCGCGCCGGTCACCCGGGGTTCACCACCCGGAGCGCACCGGCCCGGGCGGACCGGCGCGTGCGACTCCCGAACGCGGGGGCCCCGGACGGGGCCGACAGAGGGCCGGCGACGGGGCCCGGCGACGGAAGGTGAAGGCGGACTCACACCTCCCGGCGCTCTCCGGGCGAGGTGGGTCACGGGTTTGTTCACGGCATGGACATAGAGCCCGGTCCGGTCCACAATGGAGGAGCACACCACGTGTGCGTGGTCTTCTGCCCCTCACCGCACAGGGGGGTGGAGCGCGATCCGCGGCGCTTTCTGCCCTGACGGCGTCCGATCGCGTGTCGCTCCGGGCTGCGGTGCCGGAAGGGTTGAGGGTCCCTCCCCGGCGCCGCGGCCCGTGGGTGTTTCCCGGGGCTTTCCGGCCTCCACCCGGCGCCGGCGGCATCCCTTTCCCGACGGTGTTCGCCGACGGTGTTCGCCGGGGTTCCCCCGATGCCCTTTCGCCGCCTTTCACAGGTCCTTTCCGGGGCCCTTCTCGACGCTTGTCGACCGCTTTTCGGCGTTCTCGGCGTTTTCCGCGTTCTCGGCGTTCTCGGCGTTCTCGGCGTTTTCCGCGTGCGCCCCGCCGGGCGTCCCCCGCTCGCCCCGAACACCGCGCGACGGCCGGTTCCCCGCCGTGCGGGGAACCGGCCGTCGCATACGACCCGAGGGGTCAGTGGGTCTCCGTGACCTTCGCCAGTGAGCGCGGGGCATCCGGGTCCTGCCCCCGGGCGAGGGTGACCTCCATCGCCAGGAGTTGCAGCGGCAGTATCTCCAGGATCGGCTGGACCTCCTCGGCGACCCCGTCGGTGGGCAGCACGAAGCCGGCCGACGCCTCCGCCACCCGCTTCCGCGGGCCGACGACCACCAGATCGGCGCCCCGCTCGCGCAGCCGCTCCAGCACCGGGCGCAGCGCCTCCCCGCCCCGCCCGTCGGGCACCACGGCGATGACCGGGAAGACGTTGTCCACCATGGCCAGCGGACCGTGCAGCAGGTCGGCGCCGGAGTAGGAGAGGGCGGGCACGTAGCTGGTCTCCATCAGCTTCAGCGCCGCCTCCTTGACGGTGGGGTAGCCGTAGCCGCGCGAGGTGAGGATCATGCGCTCGGCGAAGCGGTAGCGGCCGGCCAGTTCCCGCACCTCCCCGCCGCGCGCGAGGATGCCCTCCGCCAGCTCCGGGAGCCGGGCCGCCGCCGGGACCCCGTCGTGTCCGCGCAGGGCCTCCACGAAGAGGTACAGGGCCAGCAGCGAGGCGGTGTAGGTCTTGGTGGCGGGCAGCGCCCGCTCGGGGCCGGCGAGGATGTCGATGTGGTGCTCGGCCGCCTCGGCGAGCGCGGAGTCGGGATTGTTGGTGACCGCGAGGGTGATCGCGCCGGCCTTCCGGGCGGCCCGGGTGGAGGCGACCAGGTCGGGCGAACCGCCGGACTGGCTGACGGTGATCACCAGGACATCGGTGAGGTCCGGGCGGGCGTCGTAGGCGGTCGTCGTGGACATCGAGGTGAGCCCGCAGGGCAGGCCGTGCAGGATCTCCAGCAGGTACTTGGCGTACAGGGCGGCGTTGTCCGAGGTGCCGCGGGCGGTGAGCAGGACGAAGCGGGGCCGGCGGGCGGCGATCGCGCCGGCGACGGCCCGGATGCGGGGCGCGCCCTCCTCGAGCAGGCGGCGCAGCGCCCCGGGCTGCTCGGCGATCTCGCGGGACATGATCCCGCCGGGGGTGTCGGCGGACACGGGGCCTCCAGGGTGTGACGTGCGGGTGACTGGGGTGCGGGGTCGGGTGCGACC
>NZ_VKHS01000375.1 GCF_014141525.1 Streptomyces calidiresistens | reverse complement strand
GCCGAATGGCGGGGGGTTTCCGAAGGAAGCGTCCGTTCCTTGAGAACTCAACAGCGTGCCAAAAGTCAACGCCAGATATGTTGATACCCCGTCCATCCGGGTCCCGTGGAGTCTTCCGCGGTGGTTCGGTGGTCGAGGTTCCTTTGAAGAAATACACAGCGAGGACGCTGTGCACCACGGGAACATTCCTTCCGGTGGTGCCGCTCCCGTGAGCTGTAGAAGGCATTCACGGAGAGTTTGATCCTGGCTCAGGACGAACGCTGGCGGCGTGCTTAACACATGCAAGTCGAACGATGAACCTCCTTCGGGAGGGGATTAGTGGCGAACGGGTGAGTAACACGTGGGCAATCTGCCCTGCACTTCGGGACAAGCCCTGGAAACGGGGTCTAATACCGGATACTCACCGCCTTCCGCATGGGGGGTGGTGGAAAGCTCCGGCGGTGCAGGATGAGCCCGCGGCCTATCAGCTTGTTGGTGGGGTAGTGGCCCACCAAGGCGACGACGGGTAGCCGGCCTGAGAGGGCGACCGGCCACACTGGGACTGAGACACGGCCCAGACTCCTACGGGAGGCAGCAGTGGGGAATATTGCACAATGGGCGAAAGCCTGATGCAGCGACGCCGCGTGAGGGATGACGGCCTTCGGGTTGTAAACCTCTTTCAGCAGGGAAGAAGCGCAAGTGACGGTACCTGCAGAAGAAGCACCGGCTAACTACGTGCCAGCAGCCGCGGTAATACGTAGGGTGCGAGCGTTGTCCGGAATTATTGGGCGTAAAGAGCTCGTAGGCGGCTTGTTGCGTCGATTGTGAAAGCCCGGGGCTCAACCCCGGGTCTGCAGTCGATACGGGCAGGCTTGAGTTCGGTAGGGGAGATCGGAATTCCTGGTGTAGCGGTGAAATGCGCAGATATCAGGAGGAACACCGGTGGCGAAGGCGGATCTCTGGGCCGATACTGACGCTGAGGAGCGAAAGCGTGGGGAGCGAACAGGATTAGATACCCTGGTAGTCCACGCCGTAAACGGTGGGAACTAGGTGTGGGCGACATTCCACGTCGTCCGTGCCGCAGCTAACGCATTAAGTTCCCCGCCTGGGGAGTACGGCCGCAAGGCTAAAACTCAAAGGAATTGACGGGGGCCCGCACAAGCGGCGGAGCATGTGGCTTAATTCGACGCAACGCGAAGAACCTTACCAAGGCTTGACATACACCGGAAAACCGTGGAGACACGGTCCCCCTTGTGGTCGGTGTACAGGTGGTGCATGGCTGTCGTCAGCTCGTGTCGTGAGATGTTGGGTTAAGTCCCGCAACGAGCGCAACCCTTGTCCTGTGTTGCCAGCAACGGTTTCGGCCGGTTGGGGACTCACGGGAGACTGCCGGGGTCAACTCGGAGGAAGGTGGGGACGACGTCAAGTCATCATGCCCCTTATGTCTTGGGCTGCACACGTGCTACAATGGCCGGTACAATGAGCTGCGATGTCGTGAGGCGGAGCGAATCTCAAAAAGCCGGTCTCAGTTCGGATTGGGGTCTGCAACTCGACCCCATGAAGTCGGAGTCGCTAGTAATCGCAGATCAGCATTGCTGCGGTGAATACGTTCCCGGGCCTTGTACACACCGCCCGTCACGTCACGAAAGTCGGTAACACCCGAAGCCGGTGGCCCAACCCCTCGTGGGAGGGAGCCGTCGAAGGTGGGACTGGCGATTGGGACGAAGTCGTAACAAGGTAGCCGTACCGGAAGGTGCGGCTGGATCACCTCCTTTCTAAGGAGCATCTCGGGCCATCGGGTTCGTCCCGGTGGTTCCAGAGGCCACTTCGTCGGCGAACGTCCGACGGTGGTTGCTCATGGGTGGAACGTTGACTATTCGGTGTCCGCCGGTATCGGTGGCGACCAGTACTGCCCGGCCTCCTCGTGGGGTCGGGTGTGGAAGATCGTCTGTCGGTGCGGTGGGCATCGGGCGCGCTGTTGGGTGTCTGAGGGTGCGGCCGTGTGGTCGTGTCTTCGGTTGCCGGCCCCGGTGGGGATCGACGGGCTTTTCCGTTGGTTTGTTGTCGGGTGGTTGGTTGTTGTTTGAGAACTGCACAGTGGACGCGAGCATCTGTGGCCAAGTTGTTAAGGGCGCACGGTGGATGCCTTGGCACCAGGAACCGATGAAGGACGTGGGAGGCCGCGATAGACCCCGGGGAGTTGTCAACCGAGCTGTGATCCGGGGGTGTCCGAATGGGGAAACCCGGCAGTCGTCATGGGCTGTCACCCGCACCTGAATGTATAGGGTGTGTGGAGGGAACGCGGGGAAGTGAAACATCTCAGTACCCGCAGGAAGAGAAAACAACCGTGATTCCGGGAGTAGTGGCGAGCGAAACCGGATGAGGCCAAACCGTATGTGTGTGATACCCGGCAGGGGTTGCGCGTGCGGGGTTGTGGGAGTGGACTTCAGTCGTCTGCCGGCGGCTGGGCGAGTCAGAAACCATTGCGATAGGCGAAGGGCATGCGAAAGGCCCGGCACAGAGGGTAAGACCCCCGTAGTCGAAATCGTGATGGCTTGCTTGTTCACCACCCAAGTAGCACGGGGCCCGAGAAATCCCGTGTGAATCCGGCGGGACCACCCGTCAAGCCTAAATATTCCCTGGTGACCGATAGCGGACAGTACCGTGAGGGAATGGTGAAAAGTACCGCGGGAGCGGAGTGAAATAGTACCTGAAACCGTGTGCCTACAAGCCGTGGGAGCGTCGCACAGCAAGCTTGCTTGTTGTGTCGTGACTGCGTGCCTTTTGAAGAATGAGCCTGCGAGTTTGCGGTGTGTTGCGAGGTTAACCCGTGTGGGGGAGCCGTAGCGAAAGCGAGTCCGAAGAGGGCGGTTCAGTAGCACGCTCAAGACCCGAAGCGGAGTGATCTAGCCATGGGCAGGGTGAAGCGGCTGTAAGAGGTCGTGGAGGCCCGAACCCACCAGGGTTGAAAACCTGGGGGATGACCTGTGGTTAGGGGTGAAAGGCCAATCAAACTCCGTGATAGCTGGTTCTCCCCGAAATGCATTTAGGTGCAGCGTCGTGTGTTTCTTGCCGGAGGTAGAGCACTGGATAGGCGATGGGCCCTACCGGGTTACTGACCTTAGCCAAACTCCGAATGCCGGTAAGTGAGAGCGCGGCAGTGAGACTGTGGGGGATAAGCTCCATGGTCGAGAGGGAAACAGCCCAGAGCATCGACTAAGGCCCCCAAGCGTGTGCTAAGTGGGAAAGGATGTGGAGTCGCAGAGACAACCAGGAGGTTGGCTTAGAAGCAGCCATCCTTGAAAGAGTGCGTAATAGCTCACTGGTCTAGTGATTCCGCGCCGACAATGTAGCGGGGCTCAAGTACACCGCCGAAGTCGTGTCGTCGACACAAGTGCCCCAACGGGTGTGTCGATGGGTAGGGGAGCGTCGTGTGCCGGGTGAAGCAGCCGTGTAAGCGAGTTGTGGACGGTTCACGAGTGAGAATGCAGGCATGAGTAGCGATACACCAGTGGGAAACTGGTGCGCCGATTGACCAAGGGTTCCTGGGTCAAGCTGATCTGCCCAGGGTAAGTCGGGGCCTAAGGCGAGGCCGACAGGCGTAGTCGATGGATAACCGGTTGATATTCCGGTACCCGTTGCGGAGCGCAAGCGCCGAATCTCCTGATGCTAAGCCCGTGAAGCCCCCCATCGCCTTCGGGTGGTGGGTGTGGTGGAGCCGGTGGCCCGAGGGGGTAGTAGGTGAGTGATGGGGTGACGCAGGAAGGTAGTCCAGCCCGGGCGGTGGTTGTCCCGGGGTAAGGGTGTAGGACGCGGGGTAGGCAAATCCGTCCCGCATACGAGTCTGAGACCTGATGCCGAGCCGATTGTGGTGAAGTGGATGATCCTATGCTGTCGAGAAAAGCCTCTAGCGATGTTCCGTGGCGGCCCGTACCCCAAACCGACTCAGGTGGTCTGGTAGAGAATACCGAGGCGTTCGGGTGAACTATGGTTAAGGAACTCGGCAAAATGCCCCCGTAACTTCGGGAGAAGGGGGGCCGCTTCCGGTGATGGCACTTGCTGCCGGAGCTGGGGGTGGCCGCAGAGACCAGCGAGAAGCGACTGTTTACTAAAAACACAGGTCCGTGCGAAGCTGTAAGGCGATGTATACGGACTGACGCCTGCCCGGTGCTGGAACGTTAAGGGGACCGGTTAGCTCTTCGGGGCGAAGCCGAGAACTTAAGCGCCAGTAAACGGCGGTGGTAACTATAACCATCCTAAGGTAGCGAAATTCCTTGTCGGGTAAGTTCCGACCTGCACGAATGGCGTAACGACTTCTCGACTGTCTCAACCATAGGCCCGGTGAAATTGCACTACGAGTAAAGATGCTCGTTTCGCGCAGCAGGACGGAAAGACCCCGGGACCTTTACTACAGCTTGATATTGGTGTTCGGTTCGGCTTGTGTAGGATAGGTGGGAGACTGTGAAGCATGCACGCCAGTGTGTGTGGAGTCGTTGTTGAAATACCACTCTGGTCGTGCTGGATGTCTAACCCGGGTCCGTGATCCGGATCGGGGACAGTGTCTGGTGGGTAGTTTAACTGGGGCGGTTGCCTCCCAAAGGGTAACGGAGGCGCCCAAAGGTTCCCTCAGCCTGGTTGGTCATCAGGTGGTGAGTGTAAGTGCACAAGGGAGCTTGACTGTGAGACTGACGGGTCGAGCAGGGACGAAAGTCGGGACTAGTGATCCGGCGGTGGCTTGTGGAAGCGCCGTCGCTCAACGGATAAAAGGTACCCCGGGGATAACAGGCTGATCTTCCCCAAGAGTCCGTATCGACGGGATGGTTTGGCACCTCGATGTCGGCTCGTCGCATCCTGGGGCTGGAGTCGGTCCCAAGGGTTGGGCTGTTCGCCCATTAAAGCGGTACGCGAGCTGGGTTTAGAACGTCGTGAGACAGTTCGGTCCCTATCCGCTGTGCGCGTTGGATTCTTGAGAAGGGCTGTCCCCAGTACGAGAGGACCGGGACGGACGAACCTCTGGTGTGCCAGTTGTTCTGCCAAGGGCATGGCTGGTTGGCTACGTTCGGGATGGATAACCGCTGAAAGCATCTAAGCGGGAAGCCGGCTTCGAGATGAGGAATCCCACCCACTTTGATGGGGTAAGGCTCCCTGTAGACGACGGGGTTGATAGGCCGGAGATGGAAGCCCTGTGAGGGGTGGAGTTGACCGGTACTAATAAGCCGAGGGCTTGTCCTCAGGTGCTCGCGTCCACTGTGT
>NZ_VKHS01000374.1 GCF_014141525.1 Streptomyces calidiresistens | reverse complement strand
CTCCCACGCGGTCGTCCCCCACCGCCCCACCCGGTGGGAGCGTCACCGGTGCACGCCACGGGGCGCGCCGAACCGCGCTCCGGCGCCGGGAGGGGGCGGCGCGGGGTCCGGCCGAACGCGGCGGTGCCCGTGGCCGGGGACGCCGATCCCGCCCACGGGCACCGGAACGAACGGAGCGGCCGGCCGAAAACCCACCCCTCCCCGGAATCACCCGAACCCCGGGAACCACCGCCGGGGGTCGGGCCGGCGGGGCCCCGGCCCGGGCGCGGCCCGGGGGAGCCCGGGAGCCGGGGCGCTCAGAAGAAGGTGCGGATGTAGTCCTTGACCGTCCCGTCCCCCGCCACCAGCGGGATCAACGGCCACTTCTCGAAGATCGTGCAGGGGTGCGACATCCCCAACCCCACCCAGTCGCCGACCTCCGGCGGCTGCTCGCTCCCCGAACAGTCCAGGAAGGCGTGCTGGTCCGCCAGCCGGGTGACGGTGATCCCGGTCGCGCGACGCATCCCGTCCGCGGTGTCCCGCACCACCTGCACCTCGGGCAGCCCCAGGTCGTAGGCCACGTCCCGCTTGCCCGCGTTGATCAGCGCCAGACCCGGCTCGGGCCGGGAGACCACCTGGGCCCACAGCCGGAAGGCGGGCAGCAGGTAGCCCTCCTCCGGCACCCGGTTGAAGGGGGTGACCTCGCGGTAGCGGCCGTCGTCGTGACTGATGTAGGCGCCCGAGCGCAGCAGCCGGCAGACCGGGCGGGAGAGCGTGGGCAGCTCCGCGAACGCCTCGGCCACCGTGTCGAACCACGCGCTGCCGCCGGCGCTGACCACGATCTCGGAGGCGTCCCGGAACCATCCGGCGCGGTCGAGGGTCAGGGCGAGCGCGCTCAGCGACTCCAGCCAGGCCCGCACCCCCTCGCCGTCGGCGTCGGGCAGCTCCCCCTCGTAGCCCGCGACGCCGACCAGGGTGAGGGTGTCGGCGGCCCCCACGGCCTCGGCGACCGCCAGCGCGCTCCCGGTGTCCCGCACCCCGGAGCGGGCCCCGGCCGCCCCCAGTTCGATGACGACCTCCAGCGGCCGTCGGGCCCCGGCACCGCGCAGTGCCTCGTCCATCAGCCGCACCCCGCGCACCGAGTCCACGTACACCACGCAGCGGAAGTGGGGGTCGGCGGCGAGTTCCCCGGCCAGCCAGCCCAGCGCGGCCACGTCCACGAGCTGATTGGCCAGGAAGATCCGCTGGACGCCGAAGGCGCGGGCGACCCTGGCCTGGTGCGGGACGGCGACCGTGATGCCCCAGGCGCCGTGCTCGACCTGGCGCCAGAACAGCTGCGGGGCCATGGAGGTCTTGCCGTGGGGGGCGAACTCCAGGCCGTGACGGTCGGTGTACCGGGCCATGCAGCGCAGGTTGTGTTCCACGGCCTCGGCGGAGAGGGTCAGGATCGGGGTGGTGAAGCCGCCCCGGTAGAGGTTGCGCCGCTCGGCCGTGAGCTCCCGCACCGTGCGTCCGGCGGCGTCCGGCGGCAGACCCTTGAAGCGGTGGTCGACTCTCTCCCCACCCAGTCGGTCGAGCGCGGTCGCGATGGCCATGGCTGCTGTCTAACAGGCCGCGCGCGGCGGGTCAACGGAGCCCCCGGCCCTCGCCCGGGCGTCCGAGTGGCGAATAACACCGAGCGTCCGTCGCCGGCCCGCCGTATGGTGACCGCTATGCAGGTGACCCAGTCAACGAAGCTCGCCAACGTCTGCTACGAGATCCGGGGACCGGTGCTCGAGGAGGCACAGCGGCTGGAGGCCGCGGGTCACCGCATCCTGAAGCTGAACACCGGCAATCCCGCCGCCTTCGGGTTCGAGTGCCCGCAGGAGATCCTCGAGGACATCCTGCGGAACGTCGGGTCCGCGCACGGCTACGGGGACGCCAAGGGGCTGTTGTCGGCGCGGCGCGCGGTGCAGCAGCACTACCAGACCCGCGGCATCGACGTGTCGGTGGAGGACGTCTACCTCGGCAACGGCGTGTCCGAGCTGATCCAGATGTCGATGCAGGCGCTGTTGGACGACGGCGACGAGGTGCTGGTCCCCGCGCCGGACTACCCGCTGTGGACGGCGGCGGTCTCGCTGTCCGGTGGGACGGCGGTCCACTACCGCTGCGACGAGTCCTCGGACTGGCTGCCGGACCCCGCCGACATCGAGCGGCGGATCACCGATCGCACCAAGGCGTTGGTGATCATCAACCCGAACAACCCGACCGGCGCGGTGTACCCGGTGGAGATGTTGCGGGAGCTGACCGAGATCGCCCGCCGGCACCGTCTGGTGCTGTGCTCGGACGAGATCTACGACCGGATCCTGTACGACGACGCCGAGCACGTCCCCACCGCCGCCGTGGCGCCCGACCTGTTGACGCTGACCTTCAACGGGCTGTCGAAGAACTACCGGGTGGCCGGTTACCGCTGCGGTTGGATGGCGGTGTGCGGGCCCAAGGCGCACGCGAGCAGCTACATCGAGGGTCTGACGATCCTGGCGAACATGCGGTTGTGCGCCAACATGCCGGCGCAGCACACGGTGGCGGCGGCGCTGGGCGGACGGCAGACGATAGAGGACCTGGTGCTGCCGGGCGGCCGGATCCGGGAGCAGCGGGACACCGCCCACGAGCTGCTGACCTCGATCCCCGGCGTGACCTGCGTGAAGCCGAAGGGGGCGCTGTACGCCTTCCCCCGGCTGGATCCGAAGGTGTACAAGATCAAGGACGACCGGCAGATGGTGCTGGACCTGTTGCGGGCCGAGCGGATCATGATCGTGCACGGCACCGGGTTCAACTGGCCGGAGCCGGACCACTTCCGGATCGTGACCCTGCCGTCGGTGGAGCAGTTGACCGACGCGATCACCCGGATCGGCACCTTCCTCGACGGTTACGGGCAGTACTGACCGGCGCGTCCGGGGCGGGAGGCCCCGGACGCGCCGGAGGCCCCGCACGCCGTTGTGCGGGGCCGGTTCACCGGTCGCGGCGGGGCGGGCGCGGGGCCTCCCGTGCGGTCCGCGCCCGCCGTCGGTCAGCCGAGCCGGTCGACCAGGGCGTGGTACTCGTCCCACAGCTCCTTGGGCGTGTGGTCGCCGAAGAGCTCCAGGTGCCCGGGGATGAGGGAGGCCTCCCGGCGCCACTCCTCCGGGTCGACCTCCAGCAGGAAGTCGAGTTCCTCGCGGGTCAGGGCCAGCCCGTCGGTGTCCAGCGCGGCCGGGGTGGGCAGCACGCCGATGGGGGTGGTGACGCCCTCGGCCGTCCCGCGCAGCCGCTGCACGATCCACTTCAGGACCCGGCTGTTCTCGCCGAAGCCGGGCCACACGAAGCGGCCGGTGTCGTCCTTCTTGAACCAGTTGACCCAGTAGATGCGGGGCAGCTTCGCCGGGTCGGCCTTGGCACCGACCTCCAGCCAGTGGCCGAAGTAGTCACCCATGTTGTAGCCGCAGAAGGGCAGCATGGCGAAGGGGTCACGGCGCAGTTCGCCCACGGTGCCCTCGGCGGCGGCGGTCTTCTCGGAGGCGATGTTGGCGCCGAGGAAGACGCCGTGCCGCCAGTCGAAGGACTCGGTGACCAGGGGGACGGCGGTGGCCCGGCGTCCGCCGAAGAGGATGGCGGAGATCGGGACGCCGCGCGGGTCCTCCCACTCGGGGGCGATGGTGGGGCACTGGGCGGCGGGCACGGTGAACCGCGCGTTGGGGTGGGCGGCCGGGGTGCCGGAGTCCGGGGTCCAGTCGTTGCCGCGCCAGTCGGTGAGGTGCGCCGGGGGCTCGGCGGTCATCTCCTCCCACCAGACGTCGCCGTCGTCGGTGAGGGCGACGTTGGTGAAGACGGAGTTGCCCCACAGGGTGCGCATGGCGTTGGCGTTGGTGTGCTCGCCGGTGCCGGGCGCGACGCCGAAGAAACCGGCCTCGGGGTTGATCGCGTACAGCCGGCCGTCGTCGCCGAACCGCATCCAGGCGATGTCGTCGCCGATCGTCTCGACCTTCCAGCCGGGGATGGTCGGCTCCAGCATGGCGAGGTTGGTCTTGCCGCAGGCGGAGGGGAAGGCGGCGGCGATGTAGACGGGCTCACCGGCGGCGGGGTCGTCGGCGGGCGGGGTGAGCTTGAGGATGAGCATGTGCTCGGCGAGCCAGCCCTCGTCGCGGGCCATGACGGAGGCGATGCGCAGGGCGTAGCACTTCTTGCCGAGCAGGGCGTTGCCGCCGTAGCCGGAGCCGTAGGACCAGATCTCACGGGTCTCGGGGAAGTGCGAGATGTACTTGGTGTCGTTGCAGGGCCACGGCACGTCGGCCTCGCCCTCGGCCAGGGGGGCGCCGACGGAGTGGACGGCCCGCACGAACCGTCCGTTCTCGCCGAGCCGTTCCAGGACGGGGGTGCCCATCCGGGTCATGGTCCGCATGGCCACGGCGACGTAGGCGGAGTCGGTGATCTCCACGCCGAGGGCCGAGAGCGGGGAGTCCAGGGGACCCATGCAGAAGGGGACGACGTACATCGTCCGGCCGCGCATGGAGCCGCGGAAGAGGCCCTCGGAACCGGTGAAGATCTCCCGCATCCGGTCGGGTGCCATCCAGTGGTTGGTGGGTCCCGCGTCCTCCTCCCGCTCGGAGCAGATGAAGGTCCGGTCCTCGACCCGGGCGACGTCGGTCGGGTCGGAGGCGGCCCAGTAGGAGTCGGGCCGTTTCCCGGGGTTCAGGCGGGTGAAGGTTCCGGTGGAGACCAGCTGTTCGCACAGACGCCGGTACTCCTCGTCGGACCCGTCGCACCACACGACGCGATCCGGTTGGGTGAGGGCCGCGATCTCGTCGACCCAGGTGATGAGTTCCTGGTGGCGGGTGGGGACCGGGGTACTGGTGGGAGCCGTCGGGATGGGCGCCACGGTATCGCTCCAGTGAGGGTTTCGAGGGTTGTGTCGGCCCCGTGGGGGCTGCGATCCGAATGCGTCTGCCGCTCATCCGGTATCGACCACGCTCATCTGAGTTTCCCAAGGGTTCACGTCTGTGTCCAGCTCGGCTCAGGTGAGCATCACCACTCGCGCCGGTGGTGTGAACCGGCGCCCTCCCCGTCATCGGCCGCGCGTCCTCCGGTCCGGAGCCGGGGAGGAACGCCCCGCCTCCGCACCGGGAGCCGGGAAAGACGCAGGTGGGACCCGTGGGAGCCGGGAAACGGAGGGACCGCCGGCCCGGGGCGCGGCCCCGGGCGGGCCGACCGGGATGACCCGCGGCCCCTCGGAGGGCCGATCTG
>NZ_VKHS01000373.1 GCF_014141525.1 Streptomyces calidiresistens | reverse complement strand
GTGGGGCGGGATGGACGTGACGGGGCGCCGTGCGGCGGATCGTACCGCTCCGGACGGGACGCCTCGGGCCGGGACGACTCGGGCCGGGACGGATCCGGGCGCGAAGAACTCCGGCGTCCCGGGCCCGCGCGCACCCGGGACCACGCAGGGGCACCCCGGCGGGCGCCGACACACCGACGGGTCCGAGGGCCCCGGCGGACAGCGGCGGACCACCGGCCCCACGCGCGCGGTACCCCGCCACGTGGCCTGCGTGATGGACGGCAACGGCCGCTGGGCGCAGCGGCGTTCACTCCCCCGCACGGACGGGCACCGCGCCGCCGAGACCACCGTCATCGACATCATCGAGGCGGCCCGGGGAGCCGGTGTCCGGTGGCTGACCCTGTACGCCTTCTCCACCGAGAACTGGAACCGCCCCGATCCCGAGGTGGAGTTCCTGATGGGGCTGGTCCGCCGGGTCGTGCGGAAGCACGCGCCCCTGCTGCCGGCCCGGGGCATCCGCTGTCGTTTCCTCGGCGCGGGCGACCCGCGCATCCCCCGCGAACTGGCCCGGGACCTCGACGACCTGACCACGCTGACCGCCGACAACCGGGGGATGACGCTCACCGTCGCCTTCGACCACGGCGGGCGCCGGGACATCGTGGAGGCCGCCAGGTCGCTGATCCTCAGCGGGACGCCCGCCGACGAGGTGACCGAGCGGCTCTTCGCCGAGCACCTGCCGTTCCCCGACACCCCCGATGTCGATCTGGTCATCCGCACCTCCGGTGAACAGCGCATCTCCAACTTCATGCTCTGGCAGGTCGCCTACGCCGAGTGGGTCTTCCCCGAGGTGCTCTGGCCGGACTTCCGGGCCTCCGACTTCATCGCCTGCCTGCACACCTACCGCCGCCGCGACCGCCGCTTCGGTGGCGTTCCGCCCCGCACGAACGGAGAGCGTCCATGAGCACCGACACCACGGACACGGCCGGCACGCCCGGCACGGCCGACGAGGCACCGCTGTTCGGCGCGGACTCGCACTTCCGCGCCTTCTTCGACGACCCGCGCTGGGCCCTGGCCATCATCCGCGCCACCGTGCTGGAGGCCGCCCATCCGCAGGTCGCCGCCGCCCTCGCCGAGAACTCCACCTTCGTCACCCGCCCCTGGCGGCGGCTGCGCAACACCTTCCTCAGCATGCGGCGCATGTTCGACGCCGACCCGGCGGTCCGCGAACGGGAGGCCGCCCGGCTCAACCGGCTGCACTCCCGGATGAGCGGCTCCGACTCCCGCGGCCGGCCCTACGACGCGATGGACCGCGCGACCCGCGCCTGGGTGGTCGCCACGCTCTTCGAGAGCGCGGTCACCATGTGCCGGCTGAGCGGCCAACCGCTCGACCGGGCCACGATGGAGCGGATGTACGCCGAGTACCGCGGGTTCCTCGCCGCGCTCGACGGCGACGCCGGCGAACTCCCCGGGGACCTGACCGACTTCTGGCCGTACTTCGACCGTGTCGTCGAGCACGAACTGGAGGACACCGAGGCGGCCCGCGTCATCCTCTACCGGCTCTTCGACCACCTTCCCGCCCCGCCGCTGCTCGACGGCGTGCCGACGCTGTGGGCGGCGGGGCGAACCGTCGTCGGTCCGCTCCTGGGCGCGATCACCGTCGCCTCGCTGCCCGAGCCGTACCGGCGCCGGGCCGGCCTGGCCGAGGTGCCCGGCGCCCCGACCCTCATGCAGGGCGCCTACCTCACCGCCGGGCTGACCCGCTTCCTGCCGGCGGGGTGGATCAACGCCGACACCATCATCGAGTTCCTCTCCCTCTCACCCGACAGTGACGACCCCCGGGCCCGAACCGTGGCCGGCCTGCGCTCCCGGGTGAAGCGGGCCTCGGCGCTGCTCCGCCTCCTCACCCCGTCGAGCGGCGACGCCGGCGCCAAGACCACCGCCGACCCCGCCTCCGCTCCGGCCCCCTCGGCGGAGACGGAGGAGGGCCGGCGCGCGGCGCGGGAGTTCTTCCGCAGGGTGCTGGACCAGACCGGGGACGGCTATCTCGACTGGCCCGACCTCGCCGCCATGGCCCGCGAACTCTCCACCCGCCTCGATCTGGACGAACCCGAGGAGACCCGGCTCTACGACGCCTTCGCCGCCTGGTGGCGCGAACTCCAAACCGCCCTCGACACGGACGGCGACGGACGGGTCGACGCCGACGAGTACGCCGCCGGCGTCCCCTCCCTCGCCGGGCCCGCCCTCATCCGCGTCGCCGAGGTCCTCTTCGACGCCACCGACAGGGACGGCAACGGAACCATCGACGCGGACGAGTACCGGGCCCTGTTCCGCACCGCCTTCCACCGCGACCTCACCACCCCCGAGGGCGCCCCCGGCACCCGGGGCACCTACGGCCGGAGCGCCTTCGTGGGCGACTTCCTCTCCTTCATGTCGGGGCGCCGAACGAGCGCGCCGTACGACGCCCTCCTCGCCGACGCCTGACGCGCCCGGGGGCCGTTACCCGGCCCCCGGAGCCCCCGTCCACACCCTGTGCACAACCCGACGGGCCGCCGCCCCCGTTACCCCGCTCTCACCGGGGGATGAGCCCGCTCGACAGCCCCGTCCAGGAGTCCCGCAGAAGGCAGAAGTCGGTGTCCGGCGAGGCGCGGTGGTGCGAGTCGCTTCCCCCGCACCCCTTCGTCTCCTCCAGCCACGCCAACAGGTCATCGGAGGGACCGTGCGGGCCCATGTGGTCCCCGGGGACCACGGAGGCGGCCCCGTACGCCGCGATGACCTCCGCGAGCAGGGCGTCGCCTCCCGGATCGTCCAGGAAGTCCCCCAGTTCCCCGATCTCCCGCTCGT
Organism: Streptomyces calidiresistens; assembly: GCF_014141525.1. Taxonomy (GTDB): domain Bacteria; phylum Actinomycetota; class Actinomycetes; order Streptomycetales; family Streptomycetaceae; genus Streptomyces; species Streptomyces calidiresistens. The sequence continues at coordinate 2,419 of NZ_VKHS01000373.1, read as the reverse complement.
AGTGCTCCAGGATCTCCTCCCGGTTCCCGAGGTACGACAGAAGGGCGAGGAGCTGCCACGCCCGGTGCCGGTCGGCACGGTCGTTCACCTCGAACGGTTCCGCCGCGAGCGGGGGGATCTTGTCCGCGTACCCCAACCGCTCCAGGGCCCCGAGGACCGGGCCCACCGCGTCGACGTTGTCCCGGTGCACGCCCTCGGCCCCCAACCGGCCGAACGTGCAGGACGCGGCCCGCTCCTCCAGAGCCGGGTCGCGTTCCTCGACCATGTGCAGGACCGCCGCCGAGAACACCAGGGTGTCGCAGTCCCCGTCATCGGCGGCGGCCGCGTACGCCCCGGCCCGCTCCGCCCCCTCGGAGCCGATGAAGCGGTCCTCCTCGCCGGTCGAGTAGGCGATGGCACCCGCGAAGTACAGGTCGGCGGCCTGCTCGCCGGCCGCTCCCGGGGGCGCTGTCGAGGAGTAACCACCGTCCTCGGTCCGGAAGCCGGAGAGGTCGTGGACCATGGCCTCCATCGGCGACCGGGACGCGCATCCCGGCAGCAGAAGCGCCGGAACGGCCACCACGGCCGCCGCAGCCACCAGCAGGCGGCGCCCCGCCGGGGTGGGGCCGGGACGGTTTCCGGTGCGGTTCCCGGTGGATGTTCCGCGGCGGGACAAGGGCGCTCCTCGGTGGGCCGTGGCGGTGCGGTGCACGCCCCTGACGGCGCCGAACGACCGTATCGCGCAGCCCTGTTGGGGCGCCGGCGGTACCGAGCACTCCGGTGCCGTCGGCGGATCGGGGCCCCGGGGCCGGCTCAGGGCCCGCCGATCGGCTCCCCGTGGTGGTAGCGGGTGTCGGGGGGCAGGGGGAAGTCCTGGCGCCACAGGTCGCACAGCGCCGCCGCCAGGGCCCGCTCCCCGGCCGGGTCGGCGGGCAACTGCAGGTGGAGCGCCCGCAGCAGGTCGAAGCGGTGCAGGTCGAACGCGCCGTGCACGGCGACCGCGTAGGTGGCGGCGGAACGCAGGGCCGCCCGGTACGCGCCCACGGCCAGGATCGCCGGCACCAGGGTCAGGAGCGTCCACCAGCCGGAGGGCCACAGCAGGGCGAGCGATAGCGGCGCGCAGAGCGACATGACGGTCGCCAACCCGATCGCCTGGTCCAGGGCGTCCCGCGCGTCGTCCACCAGGGACCGGGCCGGGTCCCGCAGGACCGGGTACAGACGCGGCCAGGCCACGGCGGCGTCCCACCCGTGCGCGCGCCCCGCCGAATGCTCCATGGCGGTCAGGAGGTTGCCCAGCGCCGTGGGGCGGGTGGGCGTTCCGGCGGGCGGGAAGCGGCGGTTCAACCGGGAGGCGGCGGGCCACGCCCGGGCCGTGGCGGCGTCACGCTCGGCGGGACCGAGGGAAGGGAAGTCGGCCGGCAGTCGCGCCCGTTCGGCCAGCGCCTCCCGGCGGCCCTGCCAGAACGCGGACCGACGCCTCCGCCACCAGCGCCACGGCGGCCCCTCGCGCCACAGGGTGTGCAGGGAGAGCTGGAGGGACTGCAGCAGGAAGGCCGGCACCAGCAGGGCGAGCACGAGCACCAGCGACTCGCCGATCCCCAGCGACCCGGCGGTCTCCCACGCCCCGGAGAAGTCGGGCGTGCCGCCGGGCGCCCCGGCCCACACCAGCACCACCAGCGGCAGGGCCCCGGCGAGTACCGGCAGGTAGGCGACCAGGAGGAACCGGGAGCTCAGCACGCCGGTGACACGGCCGGCCACGTCGGTGAGGTTCATCGTCGCCCTCCCCCCGGGGCGAGCGGTATCGGATGGTCGTCGGGCGTCACCGCTCGACCATCCCGACACCGTGGTCCTCGCAGACCGGCGCCCCGGGACGGAACAGGGTCTCCGCCCTCCCGCACCCCTGCTCGGGGCAGACGTAGGTGACGGTGCGAGGGCGCCCCTCCTCCTCGCCGAGCAGGGTGTGACCGGCGTTGGGGAGCACGAGATGGTGTCCCGGCCTGCCGACGGGGCCACGGGGGCCGGTGGCGCGTCCCTCCTCGAGCGCGGTCGCCACCACGGCCGGGGTGGTCACACACACGGGGACACCTCCCACTCGGACCTCCACCCATCCGGGGCGGCGATACCCCCGGCGGTTCCCCTCCACCGCCGCCAGGATCCGCTCGCAGCCCTCCCCGAAGGGGACACCCTCGGGGAGGTCCACCTCCAGCACGTCCCCCGGCCGGGGAGGTGCGGACGCCTCGGGATGGGCCAGTTCCTCGAATCGGTTCACGCGGCTCCCTCCGGAAACGGACTCTCGACCGGCCGTTCACGCCCGCCGGAACGGAGGACCGGGGGTGGTCACCGGGGCGGCCCCGGGAGGCGGGTTCCACCTCCGTCCCGCACCTCGCTGCCTCCCACCCCGCGTCGCGAACGGGTCATCAGTCTCCCCGAGAGGCCCTCC
>NZ_VKHS01000372.1 GCF_014141525.1 Streptomyces calidiresistens | reverse complement strand
GGGGAGAGGGCTCGCCCATCGACCCCGGGCGATCCCGGGGGAAAGCGTTCGATCCCGATTGTTGACCGGACATCAACAAAGCGCCGAGGATGGCATGGGAGCGCTCCCATGGTGATTCGCTTCGGATCCCGTCGGGCCGGGCCCGGGGTGGGTCCGTGTCGCCCCGGAACCCGGCCGGTACCCCCCACCATCCGTCTTCCGGAAGGACCGAGCCGTGCCCCATCGTCCCTCCCCGATCCCGGCCGACCCCGCGCCGCCCGGCACATCCCCGGCGGTGTCCGCGCCCGGGGCCTCCCGGGCCGTCCGCCGGCTGCGCCGAGGCGCGATCGGAACCGTCGCCGCGGTCGCCCTCCTCGGCGGCACCCTCGCCGTCCCGGCCCTCGCCGACGAGCCCGGGGAGCCCGCCGGGCCCGAGCTGATCGTCAACGGGGACTTCTCCGCCGGCACCACCGGCTGGTGGTGGACCGCCAACACCGAGGGGACCGCCGCCGACGGGCGGCTGTGCCTCGACATCCCCGGCGGCACCGTCGAACCCTGGGACGCCATCGTCGGCCAGGACGGCCTCCCGCTCACGGCCGGCGAGACCTACGCCCTCACCTTCACCGCCGAGTCCACCCTGCCGATCGTCAGCCGCACCAACGTGCAGCTGCCCGTGGAGCCCTGGACCCAGGAACTCGGCTCGGTCGATGTCATCGGACCGGAGCCGGAGACCTTCACCCACGTCTTCACCCCCGGCGCCGACCACGACGCCGCCCAACTCGTCTACCAGATCGGCGGCAGCGACCAGCCCTTCACCTTCTGCCTCTCGGAGGTCTCGCTGCGGGGCGGGGCGGAGCAGCAGCCCTACGAGCCCGACACCGGCTCACCGGTGCGGGTCAACCAGGTGGGTTACCTCACCGAGGGCCCCAAGCGGGGCACCGTCGTCACCGACGCGACCGGCCCGCTGGACTTCACCGTGCGCGACGCCGGCGGCTCGGCCGTGGCGAGCGGCACCACCACCCCGCTCGGCGAGGACCCGACCTCCCGGCAGAACGTCCACGGCTTCGACTTCTCCGAGCTGGACGAGGCCGGCACCGGCTACACGGTCGAGGTCGACGGGGCCACGAGCATCCCCTTCGCGATCGGCGACGACCTCTACTCCGACCTGCGGTCGGACGCGCTGGCGTACTTCTACCACAACCGCAGCGGCATCGAGATCGAGGCCGACCTCGTCGGCGAGGAGTACGCCCGTCCCGCCGGTCACGTGGACGTCGCCCCCAACCGGGGTGACGGCGCGGTGCCCTGCCGCCCCGGCCAGTGCGACTACACCCTGGACCTCACCGGCGGTTGGTACGACGCCGGTGACCACGGCAAGTACGTCGTCAACGGCGGCATCTCCGTGGCCCAGGTGATGGCGAACTTCGAGCGCACCCTGCACGTGGAGGGCGCGAACGACGAGCCGTTGGGCGACGGCGCGCTGCGGGTGCCCGAGCGCGGCAACGGCGTGCCCGACATCCTCGACGAGGCGCGCTGGCAGATGGACTTCCTGATGCGGATGCAGGTGCCCGAGGGCGAGCCGCTGGCCGGCATGGCGCACCACAAGATGCACGACCGCAACTGGACCGGCATGCCGATGCTGCCCCACCAGGACCCGCAGATCCGCGAGTTGGCCCCGCCGTCCACCGCCGCGACCCTCAACCTCGCCGCCTCCGCCGCCCAGTGCGCGCGGCTGTTCGAGCCCTACGACGCCGACTTCGCCGCACGCTGCCTGGAGGTCGCCGAGTCGGCCTGGGACGCCGCCGTGGCCAACCCCACCCGCTACGCGAGCCCCAACGACGGGCAGGGCGGCGGTGCCTACAGCGACAACAACGTCACCGACGAGTTCTACTGGGCCGCCGCGGAGCTGTTCATCACCACCGGTGACGCGGAGTACCGGGCGGCCGTCCTGGACTCCCCGATCCACGGCGACCTCGACGCCACCTTCCCGCGCGGCGGCTTCTCCTGGGCCGAGACGGCCGCGCTGGGGGCCCTCAACCTCGCCGTGGTGCCCAACGAACTCGCCGAGAACGAGCTGGCGGAGGTCCGGGCGCTGCTGCTGGAGGCCGCCGACCGGTACGCGGCCGACTCCGCCGGCACCGCCTACGACCTGCCCTTCGACGCCACCTATGTCTGGGGCTCCAACAGCCAGGTCCTCAACAACATGATCGTCCTGGCCACGGCCCACGACCTGACCGGCGAGGACGCCTACCGCGACGCCGCCCTCGGCGGATGGGACTACCTGCTGGGTCGCAACCCGCTCAACCTCTCCTACGTCACCGGCTACGGCGAGCGGTACGCGCACAACCAGCACCACCGGCACTGGGCCCGGCAGCTGAACCCCAACCTGCCGCACGCCGCGCCCGGTTCGGTGGCGGGCGGGCCCAACAGCGCGCTTCAGGACCCGATCGCCCAGCGGTTGCTGACCGGCTGCGCCCCGGCGATGTGCTACATCGACCACATCGAGTCCTACGCGACCAACGAGGTCACCATCAACTGGAACGCCCCGCTGGCCTGGATGGCGTCCTGGGCCGACGACCTCGCCGCCGGCTCCGGCGACGGCGGTGACAACGGTGGCGGCGACAACGGCGGCGGTGACAACGGCGGCGGTGACAACGGTGACGCGACCTGTGCGGTCACCTGGACCGCCAACCGCTGGAACGGCGGCTTCACCGCCGAGGTCCGGGTTCGCAACACCGGCGCCGAGGCCATCTCCCCCTGGGAGCTGCGCTGGAGCTTCGCCGACGACCAGCGGATCACCCAGGCCTGGAGCGCCGAGGTGACCCAGAGCGGACGCGACGTGGTGGCCCGTCCCGCCGCCTGGAACTCCGTCCTGGCTCCGGGGGCCGAGATCGGCTTCGGCTTCCTGGGGACCGCCGGGTCCGCGGCGGCCGATCCGACCGCCTTCACCCTGGGCGGCGCGGCCTGCTCCACCGGCTGATCCGGGGCGGGGGCGTCCCCGCACACGACCGGGCCGGGCCCGTTCTTCCCGACGGGCCCGGCCCTCGTGCGGTGCGGGCGGGTCGTGTTCCCCCGATCCGCCGTCGGCCTCAGCCCGGGGCCGGAACCGGGAAGCGGTTCCAGACCCGGTGCGACTTCAGCAGTTCGGACATCTCCTCCAGGACCGCGGAGGGGGTGGGACCCAGCACCACGCCGGGCGCCGTCGGGGAGCACCCCGCCGCCCGGAGGACGTTGTCGGCACCGCCCCAGCCGCCGATGGCCTTGGAGTGCCGGAAGGTCTCGGAGACCATGAGCAGCACCCGGGGGTCGATCCCGGCGCCGGCGCTCTCCATGGGGGCGCCCGCCCCGGCGCTGCGCGCCCCCGAGGCGTCGGGGCCGATCGCCGCGCTCCCGGCCAGCAGCAGCGCGTCGAACTCCACCGATCGCGCGGTGACGAAGGTCCGCTGCACCGTGATCGGGTCCTCGTCCCCGCCGTCGGAGAGCTGCCCGCCGGTCGGCGCGATCACCAGCGGCACCATGCCCGCCTCCAGGATCGAGTCCCGCACCGACCGCACCCGGGACAGGTCGGCGCCGGTGTCGGCGACGATCCCGATGATCCGTCCCTCGGTCGGCCAGGTCTTCCCCACCTGGGAGAGCGCCGGGCTCGGCTCCGGCGCGACATCCGCGTACCGGGGGTCCGGGTCGGGCGCGGGCAGGCCGAGACCGGTCGCCACCTCGCGGCACAGCCGCTCGTCGATGTTGGCCAGCACCCGCAGCGTCCGCTCCCGGATCGTCTGCTCGTAGCACTTGGCCAGCTCGAAGGTGTAGGCGCCGATGATGTGTTCCTGCTCCACCGGCGACATGCTCCGCCAGAACAGTCGGGGCTGGGAGAAGTGGTCGTCGAAGGACTCCGGCAGTTCCCGCACCTGGCGGGCCTCCGGGACCCGCACGGGGGTCTCCACGTACCCGCCCTCGTCGGCGCCGGCCATGAACGGGCAACCGCCGTCCAGGGAGTTGGGGTGGTACGGAGCCACCCCCCGGTGCACGGCCTGCTGGTGGAAGCCGTCCCGCAGCATGTCGTTGACCTCGGCGTGCGGCCGGTTGATCGGGATCTGCGAGAAGTTCGGCCCGGCCAGGCGGGTGATCTGGGTGTCGAGGTAGGAGAAGAGCCGTCCCGCCAGCAGCGGGTCGTCGGTGATGTCGATGCCCGGCACCAGATGGCCGGGGTGGAACGCCACCTGCTCGGTCTCCGCGAAGTAGTTCGAGGGGTTGGCGTCCAGGGTCAGCAGCCCGATCGGCTGCACCGGTGCCAGCTCCTCGGGCACGATCTTCGTCGGGTCCAGCAGGTCGATGCCCTCGAAGGTCTGCTCCGGGGTGTCGGGGAAGGCCTGGATGCCCAGCTCCCACTGCGGGTGCGCCCCGGCCTCGATGGCGTCGGCCAGGTCGCGGCGGTGGAAGTCGGGGTCGAAACCGTTGATCATCTGCGCCTCCTCCCACACCAGGGAGTGGACGCCCAGCCGCGGCTTCCAGTGGAACTTCACCAGCGTGGTCGAGCCGTCCTCGGCCACCAGCCGGAAGGTGTGGACGCCGAAGCCCTCCATCGTCCGGTAGGAGCGGGGGATGCCCCGGTCCGACATGTTCCAGAGGGTGTGGAAGGTCGCCTCGGTGTGCAGGGAGACGAAGTCCCAGAACGTGTCGTGGGCGCTCTGCGCCTGCGGGATCTCCCGGTCCGGGTGCGGCTTGGCCGCGTGGACGACGTCGGGGAACTTGATCGCGTCCTGGATGAAGAACACCGGGATGTTGTTCCCCACCAGGTCGAAGACGCCCTCGGAGGTGTAGAACTTCGTGGCGAAGCCCCGGGTGTCGCGGACGGTGTCCGCCGAGCCGCGCGAGCCCAGCACGGTGGAGAAGCGCACGAAGACCGGGGTCTCCACGTCCCGTGCCAGGAAGGCCGCCTTGCAGATGTCCGAGGCGGTGCCGTAGCCGCGGAAGACGCCGTGGGCCGCCGCGCCCCGGGCGTGCACCACCCGCTCGGGGATGCGTTCGTGGTCGAAGTGGGTGATCTTCTCCCGCAGGTGGTGGTCGCGCAGCAGCACGGGGCCGCGCGCGCCCGCCTTCAGCGAGTGGTCGGTGTCCGAAAGACGCAATCCCTGGGCGGTGGTCAGCCGGGCCCCCTGTTGGGCGCGGTCGCCCGTCTCCCCGGAGCGGCGCCCGGTCGGGGAGACGGGGGCGGGTTCGCTCTGGTCCGGTTTGGGCGGCAGCGGCTCGCGGGGGGCGGTGGGCTCCTCCAGGG
>NZ_VKHS01000371.1 GCF_014141525.1 Streptomyces calidiresistens | reverse complement strand
GGCGAAGGGCGGGTGGTAGTGCAGGAAGGCGGGCCTCGCCCCGGCCTCCGCGATGACCCCCCGTGCCACCTCGTCCAGATCCACCGGACGGGTGCCCGGCAGCGCCGCCTTCCGCACCGCCGCCAGGGCCCGGCCGACCACCCGGCCCGCCTCCCGCATGGCGTCCATCGCCGCGTCCGACTTGATCTCCACCATCGCGCGCTCCTCCCGTGCCCCGACTCCGGGGCACGACACGTCCGGCCGTCCCGGGGGAGCGACCTTTCCAATTCTTATACCGGTATAAGTATCACGCCCGCTAGGATCGTGTCATGGTGCGCACCCCCCTGACCCCCCTGGAACGCGAGCGCGGTCGGCACCTCGGCCGACTGCTGCGCGAGGCCCGCGGCAACCGCCCCATGCCGGAGATCGCCGCGGCGGCCGGCGTCTCCGCCGAGACCCTCCGCAAGATCGAGACCGGCCGCGCCCCCACCCCCGCCTTCGCCACCATCGCGGCCCTCGCGGCCGTCCTGGACCTGTCCCTGGACGCCCTGGCCGCCTCCCTGGCGGCCGTCGCCGAGCCGATCCCCGTCGGTGCCGACACCGCCGACCGCGCCGCCTGACATCCCCCGGTGTGGCACTCGGTGCCATTCGGGGGTCCGGAACATGTCTGACCGGCATCCGGGAGGGGAATGACGACGGCACCAGGGCTCGGGTCGGGAGCCCCGGCCCCGCCGTGACCCGGCGGCGCCGCCCCGACCCCGCGACGACGAGGAACGGGGCACCATGACCACCGGAACACCCGAGACGAACGACGCGCGCGACCCGGGCGCGCCGGGGGGAACCCCCGGGAGGTCCGCGGCGGAACCGCGGGAGGACCCGGCCGCCCACGCCTCCCGCTGGTACCGGGCCTTCGCCGAGCACGAGGCACCGGGCAACTCCCCGCTCTACGGCACCCTCGCCGCCGGCGTCGCCGGGGACCCGGAGCTGATCGGCCGACTGGCGGCCATGCCCCCCCTCAAGCGGCAGCCCAACCTCCTCTTCGGCGCGGTCCGCTTCCTCGACGGACCCGTCGACACCTGGCCCGCCTTCCGGGAGTGGACCCTCGCCCACTGGGACCGGGTCGCCGCCGTGATGACCGAGCGCCGCACCCAGACCAACGAGGTCGGCCGCTGCGCCGTTCTGCTGCCCGCCCTCGCCGCGCTCCCGCAACCCCTGGCCCTCATCGAGGTCGGTGCCTCCGCCGGTCTGTGCCTGCAACCCGACCGCTACCGGTACAGGTACCGGAACGCCGAGGGCGAACTCCCACCCGTCGGCCCCGCCGAGAGCCCCGTGGTCCTGGACTGCCGGCTCTCCGGCCCGGTGCCGGTGCCCGACGAGCCCCCGGCCGTCGCCTGGCGCGCCGGCATCGACCTCAACCCCCTGGACCCGGCCGACCCGGAGGACGCCCGCTGGCTCACCTCCCTGGTCTGGCCCGGGGAACGGCAGCGCCCCCGCGCCGAACGGCTCGCCGCCGCCCTGCGCCTGGCCGCCGCCGACCCGCCGGCGGTGCTGCGCGGCGACCTCAACGAGGCCGTGGCCGGACTGATCGACAGCGTCCCGCCGGGCACCACCCCCGTCGTCTTCCACAGCGCGGTCCTGATGTACCTCGACCGCGCCGGCCGCGACACCTTCGCCCGCACCGTGCTCGACTCGCCCGCGCACTGGCTGTGCAACGAGTCGCCGGCCGTCTACCCCGACCACGCCGAGGGCGTACCGCCCCTCCCGGAGGACATCGCGGGGGAGACGCGCTCCCCCTTCCTGCTCGCCCTCGACGGCCGGCCCGTCGCCTGGACCGCCCCGCACGGACAGTTCGCGCACTGGCTCGGATAGGTGGGCCCCGGGGGGCCCACCGGTCCGGGCACCGGTCGCGACCCGGGATCACCCGTCCGGGTGGTGAGGAGCCGGGAGGCCGGGGGAAGGTTCCGCGCGCCGTCCGGTGTCCCGTGCGGTACCCCGGAGGAAGGCGTGCCGTGCTGACGAGGTTCGACCGCGACCATCTGCACCGGTTGGCGGAAAAGGTGAGGGCATACGACCTGCGACAGGCGGTGGAGGAGGTGACCGGGGGCCGCGCCGCCCCGGGGGTCGTGGAGGCGCTGGCCTCCCGGTGCGCCTTCGACCACGCCGGAACGCTCCTCTTCCCCGACCACCCCGGGGAGGTGGCGGAGGTGCTGGACCGGTGCGGGTTCGAGGTGCTCGCCCCGGTACCGAGCGTGGTGGTACGCAAACGGCTGGCCCGGCGGTACGGGTGGGCCGAGGACGCCGTCGAGGTGTCGATCGTCACGGCGTGGACCGGCCCGCCGGGAGACGGACACCGGGGCGTCGAGGTCTTCGTCCTCTCCCGGCCGGCGCCGGACGACACCGTGGCGGCGATCGAGCGGAGGGAGCGGAACGAGGACCACCTCGCCCTCCGCGTCACCCACCCCGGGGAGGGCGGGCCGGCCGCCGTCCGCGCGCTGCTGACGGAGGGCCTCTCCCTCGTTCCGGACGGCGGTGGCCACAACCCCCTGGACCGGCCCGGGACGGGCGGCCGCTCGGTGTGGTACTTCACCGCCCCGGGCGCCGGGCGGCTCGAGGTGACCTGCGCGGGGCACCCGGCCGAGATCGGGTGAGCGGCCGGGGCCTCCCCTCCGCACCCGGGCGCGGGGAGCCGCCCGGCGGCGGGTCGGGCCGACCCCGCGCCCGGCGCGGCGGCTCGGGCGACGAGGCCTGCGCCGAGCACCCGCGAACCTCCCGGATGGCCCCGCGGCCGGCGTGCCCGCCGTGACGCACCTCATTCACCGACGGTCCCGCCGGGCGCATCCCGATGCCGTTCGCGGGATGAAATGAGGGGTCCGGGGCGTTCTTCGCTGCGGAGCACCCGGTCCGCACCCCATCCCATCCCGGGAACGGGCCGACGCGACCGGACGGCCACGGACGAGACGGCCACGACGAGACGACGGCGACGGAGGACCTGGCGTGACGGCAGGCGGGCACGAGGAACGGGAACGCACCACCGGGCACGCCCCGGACCCCGCCGGTGGGGCGGCCGGGGCCCCGCCGGGCTCCGCCGTCGGCACCGGTGCCCCCGACCCCACCTCGGCGGACCCCGGTCGCCGGGCGGTGGAGGACGTGCGGCAGAGTGGTGGGCCGCCCGTCCGACCCGCCGGCCGGGCGGGTGCCACGGGTGGAGCGGACACAACGGGGGTCGTCGACCATGGGTTTCACAGCGGACGCGGGCACGGGACCGCCGGCGCCGGAGGTGTGGGCGGCCTTCCTCGCGGCCCGGGGGTTCATGCCCGGGGACGAGGGGTTGGCACTGCACGCCGCGGCGGCGGAGGTCGCCGTCCGCACGGGTCTGCCGCTGCTGGAGATCGGCAGTTACTGCGGGCGTTCCACGCTGCTGCTCGCGGAGGCCGCCCGGCGCGGGGACACGGTGGTGATGACGGTCGATCATCACCGGGGCAGCGAGGAGCAGCAGTACGGCTGGGAGTGGCACGACCCCGACCTGTGGGACCCCGCCGACGCGGACCTGCCGCCCGAGCGGCGGCGGACGGACACGCTGCCCTTCCTCCGACGGACCCTCGGCGACCGCGAACTGGGCCTGGAGGAGCACGTGGTGGCGGTCGTGGGCCGCTCGCCGGTGGTGGCCCGGGTCCTGGGGCCGGGCCCCCGGTTCGGCCTGGTCTTCATCGACGGCGGGCACACCGACGAGCACGCCCGCGCCGACTGGGAGGGGTGGGCGCCCCAACTCGCCCCGGGCGGGCTGCTGGTGATCCACGACGTGTTCCCCGACCCGGCCGACGGCGGGCAGGCCCCCTACCGGATCTGGCGCCGGGCGGTGGAGTCGGGCGACTTCTCCCCCGTCTCCACGACGGGTTCGCTGCGAGTGCTGCGGCGCCGCGGACCGACGGGGGAACCGGCCGACCGGTCGGGGTGAACGCGCGGCCGGGTCGGGCGTTCACCCCGACCCGTCGGGTGTCCCCCGACCCGGGCGGACAACGTCACGGCGGCATCACAAGCGTGTCGCCCCGGCAACAGTCCGCCCTCCACCCGAACCCCGATCCGCGCGGATCCGTAGCATGGGGCCCGCCACCGCCCTGATCAGGCCATGACCACTCCGGGTCCGGTCGGAGCGCGGGCGGGCCGACGGACCGATGACAACCGACTTCGACGAGGGACTACACGTGAACAACCGCTCGCTCACACGAGGCGACGCAGTGGTGATCGGAGCAGCGGTCCTGCTGTTCATCGCCTCCTTCCTGAACTACTACAGCTTCCGCGGGTACGGCGGTGTCAGCGGGTGGCACGCCGACATCTTCCCCGTCCTGCCCTCCATCTTCCTGGCGGGCTTCATCGCCGCCGGTCTGATCGTCGGTTCGCGCTTCATGGCGCAGCCGCTGCGGGAGCGCGAGTTCCTGGGGCTGCGTCCGGAGCAGTGGGGCATCGCCCTGGCGGTGACCTCGCTGTGGGCGGCGTTCTGGGGTCTGATCGGCGGCCCGAGCGACAGCTTCGGCCCCGGCAAGATCGTCGGTTTCCTCGGGGCCCTGCTGCTGGCGGGCGCCGCCGCGGCCGGCCCGATGGTGCCGGCGCTCCGGGCGCCGCTGACCGGGGGGCCGAAGCCGACCGCCCCTCCCGCCGGTCAGCAGCAGTTCGGTCAGCCGGGCCAGCCGCAGCCGGGACACCCCGGGCCGAGCCCGCAGCCCGGCTACGGCTACCCGCAGCAGCAGACGGCGGGTGCCGCCCAGCAGCCGGTCGGCGCGACGGGCGGCCAGCAGCCGGGGGCCCCGGGCGGCGGGGCGAACCCCTCCTTCCAGCCCTTCTGGTTCGCGGTGCCCGCGCAGCGCCCGCTGTACGCCGAGGACGGTTCCTCCGGTCCGATCGCCGAACTCACCCCGGGCACCTGGTACCTGGCGGTCGAGCAGCGCGGTCAGGCCCTGGTCGCGCAGACGCAGGACGGTCGCCGGGGCGTGCTGCACGACACCTCCGACATCCACCGCAGCTGATCCGTCGGCGGGGGGCACCCGCCGCCGTGCCGCCCGGGACGCGCCCGGGCGGCACCGAAATCACCCGGCGCCGGCCGGGACGGTCCTTCCGGAACCCTCGGGACCGTCCCGGCCGGTGCCGTTCCCGGGACCACCCACCGGCTCCACCGGTTTCATCGGTTCCATCGGTTTCATCGGTTTCATCGCCCCGACCGGTTCACCGGTCGCGACCGGCACGACCGCCCCGGCGGGGCGCGGGCCCCGGGGGGC
>NZ_VKHS01000370.1 GCF_014141525.1 Streptomyces calidiresistens | reverse complement strand
CCCCGCCCGGCCCCGGCGCGGGACCCCCTCCGGGACGTCCGGCACCCGGGCGGACGGGACCGCCGGTGAGAGCGGCACCCCCGGCGGTACCGCCGTGGCGACCGCCCCCCGGGGGAACGGGCGGCCGGACACGGCCGGGACCCACCCGACGGACACGGACACCGCCGACCACCTCGTCGACCCCTACCTCGACCCCGGCGTGGAACCGGAGGAGGCCCCCATGCGGGCCTTCGACCTGCTCTACGCCCGCCACGCCGAGTCCCTCACCCGGCAGACCTTCCTGCTGTGCGGGGACCGGCGGGTGGCGACCCGGGCCGTCGTGCACGCCTTCCGCCTGGCCTGGGAACGCTGGCCGGAGGTGGCGGTGGACCGGGATCCGGTCGGATGGGTGCGCGCGGCGGCCTACGAGTACGCCCTCTCCCCCTGGCACCGGCTCCACCCGGCCCGCGTGGTCCGGACCGGGCCGCGCCCGTCCGCCGCGCGGCGGGACCGGGCACGGGTGTCCGCCCACCCCTCCGCCCCCGCCGGGGACGGTGCCGACGGCGCGGCCGAGGACGCGGGCGACACCGCGCCGGACGCCCCCGTCGTCCCCGACGAGGACACGGTGCTGCGGGCCCTGCTCTCCCTGCCCCCGGGCTATCGCCGCTGCCTGCTGCTGCACTACGGGCCGGGGATGGGCGTGACCGAGATCGCGGCCGAGGTGGAGTCCTCCTCGGCGGCCGTCCACGGTCGACTGACCCGGGCGCACGCGATGCTGGTGGAACGCGTGCCGGAGTTGGCGGAGGCGCCGGTCGGAGAGCGGCGGCGCCTGTTGGTGACGGCCCTGGAGCGGATCGCGGAGAACGCCCCGGGCCGACCGGTGCCCGAGGACCGGGTGCGGGAGGTCTGCGAGCGGCTGACCCGCCGGCGGGTGCTGGCGGCGGTCCTGCTGATCCTGGTGATCTCCGGTGCGTCGGGCGTCCGCCGGGGCGATCGGCGGACGTGTCGACGGCCGTCGGGCCCCGGCCGGGCGGCCGGGTGCCCGAGGGGCCGAACGACGAACGCCGCGTCGGACCCGGTCGGGTCAGGCGGCGGCCAGCAGCTCGCGGGCGAGCCGCGCCGTCTCGGACGGGGTCTTGCCGACCTTCACGCCCGCGGCCTCCAGGGCCTCCTTCTTGGCCTGGGCGGTGCCCGAGGAGCCGGAGACGATGGCGCCGGCGTGGCCCATGGTCTTGCCCTCGGGCGCGGTGAAGCCCGCCACGTAACCGACGACCGGCTTGGTGACGTTGGCCTTGATGAAGTCGGCGGCCCGCTCCTCGGCGTCGCCGCCGATCTCACCGATCATGACGATCAGGTCGGTGTCGGGGTCGTCCTGGAACGCCTTGAGGGCGTCGATGTGGGTGGTGCCGATGATCGGGTCGCCACCGATGCCGACGCAGCTGGAGAAACCGAGGTCCCGCAGCTCGTACATCATCTGGTAGGTCAGCGTGCCGGACTTGGAGACCAGGCCGATGCGGCCCGACTTGGTGATGTCCGCGGGGATGATGCCGGCGTTGGACTGGCCGGGGCTGATCAGACCGGGGCAGTTGGGGCCGATGATCCGGGTCTTGTTGCCCTTCTTGCCGGCGTACGCCCAGAACGCGGCGGTGTCGTGCACCGCGACGCCCTCGGTGATCACCACGGCCAGGCCGATCTCCGCGTCGATCGCCTCGACGACGGCGGCCTTGGTGAACTTCTCCGGCACGAAGATGACGGTGACGTCGGCGCCGGTGGCCTCCATGGCCTCCTTGACGCCGCCGAACACCGGGATCCCGGTGCCGTCGAAGTCGACGGTGGTGCCCGCCTTGCGGGGGTTCACGCCACCGACGATGTTGGTGCCCGACGCCAGCATGCGCCGGGTGTGCTTCTGGCCCTCGGAGCCGGTCATCCCCTGGACGATGACCTTGCTCTCCTTGGTGAGGAAGATAGCCATTTCTCTACGGTGTCCTCGATCTGTCCTGAACGGACGTGGATGGTCGTCGTCCGGGGATTACTTGGCGGCCAGCTCGGCGGCACGGGCGGCGGCGCCGTCCATGGTGTCCACCTGCTCGACCAGCGGGTGGTCGGCGTCGGAGAGGATCTTGCGGCCCAGTTCGGCGTTGTTGCCGTCCAGACGCACGACCAGCGGCTTGTCGACGGTCTCACCGCGGCTCGACAGCAGCTCCAGCGCCTGCACGATGCCGTTGGCGACGGCGTCGCAGGCGGTGATGCCACCGAAGACGTTGACGAAGACCGACTTCACGGCCGGGTCGCCGAGGATGATCTCCAGGCCGTTGGCCATGACCTCGGCCGAGGCGCCGCCGCCGATGTCGAGGAAGTTGGCGGGCTTGACGCCGCCCCGGCTCTCACCGGCGTAGGCGACGACGTCCAGGGTGCTCATGACGAGCCCGGCGCCGTTGCCGATGATGCCGACCTCGCCGTCCAGCTTGACGTAGTTCAGGCCCTTGGCCTTGGCCGCCGCCTCCAGCGGGTCGGCCGCGGCCTTGTCCTCCAGCGCGGCGTGATCGGGCTGGCGGAACTCGGCGTTGGCGTCCAGGGAGACCTTGCCGTCCAGGGCGATGATCCGGCCCTCGCCGGTCTTCACCAGCGGGTTGACCTCGACCAGGAGGGCGTCCTCCTTGATGAAGACGTCCCACAGCTTCACCAGCGCCTCGGCGACCTGCTCGGCCACCTCGGCCGGGAAGTTCGCCGCCGCCACGATCTCGCGGGCCTTCTCGATGCCCACGCCGTCGATGGCGTCCACCGGTACCTTGGCCAGCGCCTCCGGCTTGGTGGCGGCCACCTCCTCGATGTCCACGCCGCCCTCGACGGAGGCCATGGCCAGGAAGGTGCGGTTGGTGCGGTCCAGCAGGAAGGAGACGTAGTACTCCTCCGCGATGTCCGCGGTCTGGGCCAGCATCACCTTGTGAACGGTGTGGCCCTTGATGTCCATGCCCAGGATGGCCCGGGCCTTCTCCACGGCGTCGTCGGGGTCGGAGGCGAGCTTCACGCCGCCGGCCTTGCCACGACCACCGGTCTTGACCTGCGCCTTGACGACCGCGCGACCGCCGAGTCGCTCGGTCACCTCGCGGGCCGCCTCCGGCGTGTCGATGACTTCACCGGCCAGCACCGGCACGTCATGCTTGGCGAAGAGGTCCCTCGCCTGGTACTCGAACAGGTCCACGCGTGTCCGTCCTCTTGTTCAGTGGTCTCGCGGTATCGATCGGCCGGGCATGCCGCGAAGCCCGCGGACGGCGGGACAGGAGTGTTCTTTCCTTGGCCGTGCCCCGGCGCGCGGCAGGTCCGCCTGGCAGGGTATCGGCCCCCGGCCGGTCAACCTGAAATCCAGGTCACACCGGCGCGGTGAGCCCGGTCACATCGAGTGCCGGCGAATCGGCACGCCGTGCCACGGTCGCGAACCGGGGCGCCGCCCCGCCCGCCGCCCCGCCCGGCTCGAACGGCGCGGCGGGAGGCGGCGGGGCGCTCAGGCGGCGCGCACGTGCGAGCGCACCCACTCGACCACCTCGCCGGTGGGGGCGCCGGGGGTGAAGATCTCGGCGACACCCTGCTCCTTCAACGGCGGGATGTCGGCCTCGGGGATGATGCCGCCGCCGAAGACGGTGATGTCCTCCGCGTCGCGCTCCCGGAGCAGTTCGATCACGCGGGCGAAGAGGGTGTTGTGCGCGCCGGAGAGGACGGACATGCCGATGGCGTCGGCGTCCTCCTGGATGGCGGTGTCCACGATCTGCTCCGGCGTCTGGTGCAGGCCGGTGTAGATGACCTCCATACCGGCGTCCCGCAGCGCCCTGGCGATCACCTTGGCACCGCGATCGTGTCCGTCGAGTCCCGGCTTGGCGACGACGACGCGAATCGGACCGGACACACCCATTGCTCTGCCTCCCAGGTCGCCCCGGCCCCGATGCCGGAGTGAACGGACGTTAGCCACAGGATCGCGCACCCGGCGGGCGGTGCGCGACAGGGGGAGGGCGAAATCACACGCGCGCCGCCGCGCCGCGCAACGATCCGGCACCGATCGGGACGCGGTCCGGGCACTCCGCCGGCGCGGAACAGCGGGTTCCGGTCCCCCGGGAGCGATGGGCGGTGGCCGAAGAAATTCGAACGCGAATCGAAAACGACGTGAAGCGAATCCGCTTCACGTCCCGAAAGGCGCTCGAATGCCCGATTCCAACTTGTCGAAACCCGCGAAAGATTGTCCGTGCGCGGCACAGGCGGGTACAGTCGCCGCACCGCAGCCGCCGGGGCGCATGCCCCGCTCCTGTTAGTCGAGCCGAAAGGCAGCCTCGGTGAACGATCGTCAAGCCCCCGCCGGATACCCACCGGCCGGAAGCACGGACGACACCGCCCCGTCCCCCTACGGGTACGGGTACCCGCAGGAGACGGGTTACACGCATCATCCCGGCGACGGAATCGCGGAGGGATCCGGCGGCGGATACGGCACCGACCCGTACGGGCAGGCCACCGCCTACGACAACGGCCGGCACTCCGCCACGAGTTGGGACAACACGCCGGCCCACGGCATGCCCCGCTTCCGGGAATTCACCGACGCCTCCGGGGCCGGCCACGAGGGCTGGGGCGCGCAGGGCGGCTGGGACGCCGGGGGCTCCGACCACTGGGGCGGGGAATCCACCGCCCCCGCCGGGGGCGACGGCTACGGCACCGGCTGGGACGGCCAACCGGGCGACCGTCACGGCGGTTGGGACAACGGCTGGGACGGGACGGCGGACACCACCGGCTCCCCGGCCGCGCAGCCCGCCCCCGGTGAGTGGGACCCCCGGACCACCGGCGCCGAGAGCTCCGAGGGCTGGGGCACCGCCGGCGGCTGGGACACGGCGAACGGCACGGGGCACCACGGCACCGACGGATACGGGACCACCGGCCACGAGAGCGGTTACGACTCCGGATACGACGATCCCTACGGCGTCGCCGGGGGTCACCGGGAGGCCGACGGCGAGCGCTGGGCCCCCGAGGCGGCGGACACCGACACCGCGTACGACGAATACCCCGAGCACTCCGACCGCGCCGACCACGCCGGGCGGACGGCGGCCGAATACCCCGAGCGCATCCCCGGCGACGAGCCGGACGACTCCCCCGGCCCCGACACCATGGCCTTCCGCGCCATCACCCGACGCCTGGCCGACGAGGACACTGGCGCCGAGGGCTCCGAGGCGGACCACCGCCCCGGATACGGGGACGACGACCCCGAGGGTCCCGGAGCCGGCCCCCGCCGCAGCCGCCGCCGCTCCCCCAAGC
>NZ_VKHS01000037.1 GCF_014141525.1 Streptomyces calidiresistens | reverse complement strand
AGACAGGGGTTCTCCGGCAGGGGGCGCTGTCCCGGTTCCCGGTCCGGTTCGGCCGGCTCCTCCGCCGTGGCGTCCCTCCAGGTGAAGGCCGACAGGCCGAGGGGCCTTTCGGTGTCGTCCCGGGCCCCGGTGTCCCCGTCGCGTCGGCGGCCGGCCAGATGACCGCCGAGGGTGAAGACACCGAGGAACAGCCCGATCATGTAGAGCAGGCATGCCACGAGCAGGGCGACCACCAGAAAGCTCCAGCCGACCACGGTGAACGCGATGTGGATCGGGTCGAGGTGCATGTCCTGTTGTCTGCTCACCCCGACTTCCCGGGCAACACGCCGTGCCCGAAGCAGCCCCCGACCGTGCCCCCGCCGTGACCGACCCCGGCGGCTACCGTCTGCGCCCCGTCCCGGCGGAAATCCGGTGGACGGCGGGCGCGGGGCCGGTTACCTTCACGCGGGTTCGAGGTTCCCGCACCCGATGAGGTGAGTTCGATGACGGTCCGCCCCACGACGACCGGCTCCGCCCGGTCGTCCCGCGCGAGCAGTGTGCTCACCCCATCGACCACCCCACGGATCACGAGGGAACCCGACAGTGGATCTTCCACGCGTCTTCACCATCCGCGAGAGCGGACACCGCATCCACAACCCGCTCACCGATGACAAGCTCGCGGCCCTCGGGCGCGCGCTGAACCCCGAACCCGGCAGCCGCGTCCTCGACCTGGCGAGCGGGTCGGGAGAGATGCTCTGCACCTGGGCCCGCGACCACGGCGTCACCGGCACCGGTGTGGACATCAGCACGCAGTTCACCGCCGCCGCCCGGGCCCGGGCGGTCGAACTCGGTGTCGCCGATCGGGTGGAGTTCGTCCACGGCGACGCCGCCGGCCACGTGGCCGAGGAGCCGGTGGACATCGCCGCCTGTCTCGGCGCGACCTGGATCGGCGACGGGGTCGCCGGCACGATCGAGTTGTTGGATCGCAGCCTGCGCCCCGGCGGCATGCTGCTGATCGGTGAGCCGTACTGGCTGCGCCGGCCGCGGGACCGCGCCACGATCGAGGCGTGTTGGGCCCGGGAGGAGAGCGACTTCCGGCTGCTGCCGGACCTCATCGCGCACTTCGCCGAACTCGGCTGGGATCTCGTCGAGATGATGCTCGCCGACCCCGACAGCTGGGACCGGTACCAGGCCGCCCAGTGGCTCGCCATCCGCCGCTGGCTGGACCGGAACCCGGACGACGAACTCGCTCCCGAACTGCGGGCCGAGCTGTCCACGGAACCGATCCGGTACACCCGGTACGCGCGAAGCCACCTCGGCTGGGGCGTCTTCGCCCTGATGCGTCGCTGACCCACCGGCGTACCCACCCGGGCCCCGGGGCGGGCGGTTTGCGCCGCTCGTTCCGGGGCCCGGGGTCTTTGCGGCCCACCTCTCCCCGGGCCCGCCCGGGGGCCGTGTCGGCCCGCCCGACCGTTTCCGGGGGGCCGAGGGCGCGCCCGCTCCCGGCCGGGGGCGGGAATGCCCGGGGAGTCCCGGGCCCGGGCGGCGGGGCGGCCCGGTGCCCCACCGCCCGGGGGTCTCACGCCGCCCGGACCCGGGGCTTCCGGACGTCGGCGACGACGCAGGCGATGTTGTCGGGGCCGCCGGCGGCGTTGGCGAGGCCGACCAGCTCGCGCACCGCGTCCTCCGGCTCGGGCACCTCGCTCAGGACCCGGCACAGCTCCGCCTCCGGTACCACCGTGGACAGGCCGTCCGAGCACAGCAGGTACCGGTCACCGGCCCGCGCCTCGTGCAGCCGCAGGTCGGGGGTCGGGTCCGCGCCATCCGCCAACACCCTGACCAACAGGGACCGTTGGGGATGGGACTCGGCCTCCTCGGGGGTGATCCGGCCCTCCTCCACCATCGTGCGCACCACGGTGTGGTCCCGGGTGATCAGGCGCAGGTCGCCGTCCCGCAGCAGGTGGGCCCGGGAGTCGCCGATGTGCATGAGCGCCGGGCCGGTGTCGGACCACAGCATCGCGGTGAGGGTGGTGCCGATCGCCCGCGGTGCGGAACCGGAGGCGGCCTCCCGCACGGCCGCCCGGGCCCGGTCCACGGCGTCCTGCAGGACGTTGAGCAGATCCCCGTCCCGGATGCCCTCGGCTCCGGCGTGCCGCAGCGCCTCGATCGCGGCGGCGGAGGCCGAGTCGCCCCGGGGGCCGAAGCCGTCGGCGACGGCGATCACCCGGGGGTCGGCGCAGGCGGCGTCCTGGTGGCGGTCGCGGACCAGACCGGGATCGGTGAGGGCGGCGGCCCGCACCTCCAGGGGCCGGGGCGTCGGCGGATGGGATGAATTCGACGGGGTGGAGGGGGTGGAGGTCACGGCGGATTCCCTTCGGGACAGGTGATCGACGAGGAAACCGGCCAGGTCCCGGCGGGCGGCGAGGTCGGCCTCGGCCCGGGCCATGAAGGCCCGGACCTCCCCGGCCGCCGCCGGCCCGTCCAGCGCGCAGACGCGCCGGATGAGGGCGAGCGGCATCCCCAACCGGCGGAGCCAGGCCACCAGGCGGGCCCGCTCCACCTGATCGGGGGAGTAGTACCGGTAGCCGTTCGTCGGGTCCACCCGGGCGGGCGGCAGCAGACCGAGGTCGTCGTACAGGCGCAGGGCCTTGGGGGAGAGCCGCGTGAGCCGGGCGAACGCCCCGATGGTCAGCCAACCCGTCCCGGATACCCGGCACCGCCTCCTCGTACCGGGTCCCTCGCCCGGCCCCACCGATGCTGGGGTTTCCCCCGGGGGGAGGGTCAACCCCGCTGTCGAGTGCCGGAAAATCCGGTGCGGGAGAAGCGGCCGGCGGTGGAGGATTCGGGGCGTGACGACTCACGCGTGCGCTACCTCGATCCCGAAGCCCGTTTCGATCCAGAGGAGTTCACTCCGTGAGTCCGCACCTCGATCACGACCACCACAGCCGCGCCGATCGACCGGAGCCCGTCCTGCGCGGGTACGAAGCGGCGGATGAGCCGTCCTGGCTGCGCTGCCGGGTGCTCGCCTTCCTGACCACCGCCTACCACGACGATGTGCTGCGGGCACGGCCCGCGACGCCCCCGCCCGGCTTCGGGCTGGTGGCCGTGGAGCCGGAGGCCCGCACCGGCCGCGGGAAGGTTCTCGGCATCCTCGATGTCTCCGTGGACGGTGACCTGGCGACCATCGACACCGTGGCCGTGCATCCGGACCACCGCCGCCGCGGCCTCGGTCGGCAACTGCTCGCGGAGGCGCGAACCCGGCTGCGAGCCGCCGGGGTCCCGGCGCTCGACGCCTGGACCCGCGACGACCCCGACACCCTCGCTTGGTACCGGTCGCAGGGATTCGTGGAGAGCGACCACTACCTGCACGTGTACGCGAACCGGTACGTCGATCCCGGCGAGCCGGACCGGGCCGTGCGCACCCCCGCCTCCGGGCTGCGGCCGGTGGCGGTGTTCGCCCACGCGGATCTCGACCGCGAGGCGGAGCTGCGGCGGGGGTTCCGGCGGGTGCACGTCTGCCGACGGTTCTCGATGGCGCCCTGAACGGGGGGTCGGACGTTCCGGAAGGAGGGCCGCCCGCCCCCGGCCCGGCGTCCCGGGGGCAGGGGGAAGCGGGCGCCGACCGGCGTGATCACGACGTCGGGGGCCGGGTCGCCCCCGGGTCGTCGGCCGCTCCCCGGTGGGCGCGGACGGCGCCCGTTTCCGTGCGGCCGGGACCGGGACGGGGACCGCCGGGACCGGAGCCGGGGCCGGTCCGCGAGCGGAAGGTGCGGCGATAGGTGTCCGGGGGCACACCGACCGCGCGGGTGAAGTGCCGGCGCAGGGTGGCGGCGGTGCCCATGCCGGTGGCCCCCGCGATGGTCTCGACGCTGTCGTTGGTGGTCTCCAACAACTCCCGGGCACGGTGGACCCGTTGGGCGAGCAGCCATCGCAGGGGAGTGGTTCCGGTGGTCGACCCGAAAAGCCGCCCCAGGTGGCGCGTGCTCATGCGCGCCCGGCGGGCCAGGTCCTCGACCGTCAGCGGTTGGTCCAGCCGTGCCATCACCCAGGGGAACAGGTCGGCCAGGGGTGGGTTGTCCGGAGCCGGCACCGGGGTGGTGACGAACTGGGCCTGGCCGCCCTCGCGGTGCGGGGGCACGACCAGGCGGCGGGCCACCGCGTTGGCGACCGACGAACCGTGGTCGAGGCGGACCAGGTGCAGGCACAGGTCCATGGCCGCGGCTTTGCCGGCGGAGGTGAGGACATCGCCGTCGTCCACGTACAGGACATCGGGATCCACCCTCACCCGGGGGTGGCGGGTGGCCAGGGTCCGGGCGTGAGCCCAGTGGGTGGTCGCCCGGCGTCCGTCGAGCAGGCCCGCGGCCGCCAGGACGAACGCGCCCGTGCACAGGGAGGCCACGCGTGCGCCCGCCTCGTGGGCCGCCCGTACCGCGGCGACCAGCTCCGCGGGTGGATCCTCGTCGACATCGGCCCAGCCCGGCACGATCACGGTGTCGGCGTGCGGCAGGCGGTCCAGTCCCCCCTCCGGGGCGAGCCGGAACGGGCCGAGGCGGGTGGCGGCCGGCCCGCAGAGGGCGACCTCGTACCAGGGGCCCGGGACGCCGACCGGGGCGGCGCCGAACACCTCGTGGGCCACGGAGAGTTCGAAGTGCAACATGCCGTCGGTGACGACCAGCGCGACAGTGACCATGTCCGGAACTGTACGGGTCGTGTCGTTCCGGACACTCGTGGCGGGGAGGCCCCCCGATCAGGATGGTGGCGACGGAACACGACGGGTCAACAGGAGGGGGAGCATCCATGGAAACGGTGCCCGGGGTGGTGGTCTACGGCGCGTACGGTCACACCGGGCGGTTCGTCGTGGCGGAGCTGGTGGGGCGCGGGTTCGCCCCGGTCCTCTCGGGGCGGAACGCGGAGAAGCTGAGGGCGGCGGCCGAGGCATTCCCCGGCCTCGAGACGCGCCCGGCGTCGATCGACGCCCCGGCCTCGCTCGACCGCGCCCTGGCCGGCGCGGCGGCGGTGATCAACTGCGCCGGGCCCTTCGCCCTGACGGCCGCCCCCCTGATCGAGGCGGCCCTGCGGGCCGGAATCCCCTACCTGGACGTGGCGGCCGAGATCGAGGCCAACCTCGACACCTTCGCGCGCTTCACGGAGCGTGCCGGCGCGGTGGGGGCGACGATCATTCCCGCCATGGCCTTCTACGGAGGCCTCGGCGACCTGTTGACCACCGCCGCGCTGGGTGGTCGCAGGGCGGCCGACGAGGTGGGCATCGCCTACGCGCTGAGCGCTTGGCACCCCACGCCGGGGACACGGGCCGCGGGCGCGGTCTCCCGGCGGAGGCGGGACGGCCGGCGCGTCCGCTTCCGGAACGGGCGGCTGGAGTACCACCGCGAGGAGCCGCCGACCCGGGAGTGGGTCTTCCCCGACCCCGTGGGCCGTCGTACCGTCCTCGGGGAGTTCACCACGACCGACGTGGTGACCGTTCCCGCCCACCTGGCCGTTCCCGAGGTGCGCACGATGATGACGGTCGGGGCGGCCGGTGACGTGGCGGATCCGGACACACCCCCGCCGACCGCCGTCGACGGGCAGGGGCGGTCCGCGCAGACCTTCCTCGTGGACGTCGTCGTGGGGTTCGGTGGCGAGGAGCGGCGCCTCGTGGCGAGGGGAAGGGACATCTACGCCGTCACCGCGCCGCTGGTCGTCGAGGCGGTCGAGCGCGTTCTCACGGGACGGGTGGCGAGGACCGGTGTCGCCCCGGCCGGTGCGATCTTCGACGCGCCCGACTTCCTGCGGGCGTTGGCCCCGCACGTGTCGGTGGAGTGGTGTCCGTAGCGGGCGCATGGCCCGGGGGCGGGCCCTGCGTCGGGCCCGCCGTCACACGACGCCGGCCCCCTCGGGGAAGCGAGGGGGCCGGCGCCGGGGCCCGTGGGGGCCGGTGCGACCGGGGGACGGCGGGCGGACCGTCTCCCGGTCGCGGTCGGTGGGTCGCCCACCCGGGGACGGGGGACCGGTGACCGGCCCCGCCCCGGGTCGCGCCGACCGGGGCGGGGTGGAACCGGGCTGCCGGGGCCAGGCGGAGTCGCCGAACCCGGCAGCCCGGGGTTCTCAGCGGAGCCCGTTGCCGATGGCGGTGATCAGCTCCCCGTTGGAGGTGTCGCCGCTCAACTCCCAGAACATCGCGCCGCCCAGGCCCTGCTCCTTGGCGTACCGCATCTTCCCGGCGATGGTCTGCGGGGTGTCGTAGCTCCACCAGTTGTTGCCGCAGTGGGCGTAGGCGGTGCCCGCGATGGTGCCGGTGGCGGGGCAGGTCTGCTTGAGGACCTTGTAGTCCTCGATGCCCTGCTCGTAGGTGCCGGGCGCCGGGCCGGTGGCCGAACCGCCGGGTGCCGACTGGGTGACGCCGGTCCAGCCGCGACCGTAGAAGCCGATCCCCAGGGTCAGCTTCTTCGCCGGGACGCCCTGGGCCTTGAGCTTCTGGATCGCCTCGTGGGAGTTGAAGCCGGCCTGCGGGATGCCCTGGTAGGCGTTGAGCGGGGAGTGCGGGGCGGTCGGGCCCTGCGCCGCCCAGGCGCCGAAGAAGTCGTACGTCATGACGTGCAGGTAGTCGGCGTACCGCGAGCCGCCCGCGTAGTCGGCGGCGTCGATCTTGCCGCCGCTGGAGGCGTCGGCGGTGATGGCGGCGGTGACCAGCTGGTCGCCGAACTCGGCGCGGAAGGCCTCCATCATCCGGCGGAAGGAGTCCCGGCCGCTGTTGTCACAGGTCAGGCCACAGGCGTTGGGGTACTCCCAGTCCAGGTCGATGCCGTCGAAGACGCCTTCCCAGCGCGGGTCGTTGACCAGGTCGTAGCAGGACTTGGCGAAGGCCTGCGGGTTCTGCATGGCCTGGCCGAAGCCGCCGGACCAGGTCCAGCCGCCGAAGGACCAGACGACCTTGATGTGCGGGTGCATCTCCTTGAGCTTCTTCAGCTGGTTGAAGTTGCCGCGCAGGGGCTGGTCCCAGGTGTCGGCGACACCGTCCACGCTCTCGGCCGCCGTGTACGCCCTGTCGTAGGCGGCGTAGGAGTCGCCGATGGTGCAGCGGCCGTTCTGGACGTTGCCGAAGGCGTAGTTGATGTGGGTCAGCTTGGAGGCGGAGCCGGAGGAGACGATGTTCTTCACGTGGTAGTTGCGGCCGTAGACGCCCCACTCGGTGAAGTAGCCGACGTTCACCAGGTCACCGACCGGGTCGGGCTGCTGCCCGCCGGTGGTGCGCACGGTCAGCGGCTCGCTCGCCGGGCCGGTGCCGCCCGGTCCCTTGGCCCGCACCGTGAAGGTGTAGGAGGTGTTGGCGCTCAGCCCGGTGCTGGTGTGGTTGCGGGCCGTGGTGGTGGCGACGACGGAGCCGTTGCGCAGCACCTCGTACTCGGTGACGTCACCGGAGGCCGGGGCCCAGCTGATGGCGATGGAGGTGTCGGTGACGGTGCCCGGCACGAGGGCTCCGGGGGCTCCGGGCGCGCCCGGCTGTCCGCCGTTGCCGCCGTCGCAGGAGGCGCCGTTGATCCGGCAGTCGGTGGGGTTGCCGTTACCCGTGCCGGAGAAGCCGACGGTGGTGGACTGACCGGGGGCCAGGGTGCCGTTCCAGCTCTCGTTGGTGACGGTGTAGGTGTTGCCGCTGCGGGTCAGGACCCCGTTCCACAGCGAGCCGACGGTGGTTCCGGAGGGGAAGCTCCAGGAGAGGGTCCAGCCGTTGAGGGAGGAGGTGCCGGTGTTGGTGACGGTCCACTGACCGCCGAACCCGGTGTCCCACTCGGAGGTCTTGGTGAAGGCGGCCGAGGCGCCGGCGGCCTGCGCGGGGGCGGCCATCGCCACCATGAGGCCGAGTGGCACCGCGAGGGCGGTGAGCAGGGCGACGAGCCGACGGGTGAGGGGGTTTCTTCGAGTGGTGCCGTTCCGTGCCGAAGTCCTTGTTCGCAAGGGAACTCCCGGGAGTGTGGGTCGGACAGATCTGGGGGAATCCGCGCCGCCCGCGAGCACGCCGATCCATCACGGTCCACGACCGCCCACGATCCTCCGCGGGGGTCCGCGGGAGTCGTGACGGTGTGTGGATTGTCATGGTGCGCTCACAGCAGATGACCCGAGACTAGAGAGGTCTGGACCACGGGTCAATAGGTCTGTACCAAAGAGCGAAGGAAAGCCGGCCTGCCGGGAGTTGCCCTGCTCAGACCCGCCCCGACGGGCGCCCGAGATGTCCCACCGCGGCCACCGCGACGCCCTTCTCCGGGCAGGTCCAGTGCGGGTCCGGCCCCAGTTCCGGCCGTACCTCCAGGGGGTGCGGGGCGTGCGTCCCCGGCTCCCCGGAGACGCACAGCGGGCACGCCGGCCAGCGACCGTCCGACTCCAGCACCGCGTCCTGCACGTCCTGCGCCAGCAACCCGGCCACGAACTCCGCCCCCCGGGGCCACTGCTCCACCCACCACCGCCGATGCCGCATCGCCTCGTCCAGCCGGGAGACCACATCCGCCCGGTCCAGCCCGTCCGACACCAGATCGGCCAGGACACGGGAGCGCGCCTCCCACAGCGCCCGCTCGGTCGGATCGGGGCCGTCCCCGGGGTGCCGTTCCTCGTGTCGATCGTGCTCGTCGCTCATGCCCCCAGCATCCCCCGCCGGGTCCCTGCGGGGGGCCGTCCGGGGCCGCGAGCGCCCGGGGTACCGCCCGCGCCCTCGTCCGCTCGCACGGGCACCGGCCCCGCGCCGAACGCCGCGATCCCGTGCTCTGCCGGCCGGAATGAACCGTGCGCGCCCCCGGCACACGGCGGACCCGGGGGCGCCTCCGGTTCGACCGGACGCGCCCCCGGGCCCGGGATCGGGCGGGACGGGGTTACCGCAGGCCCTCGTGGATGGCGGTGATCAGCTCACCGTCGGCGGTGTCGCCGGTCAGCTCCCAGAAGAAGGCGCCGCCCAGGCCCTGCGCCTTGGCGTACTCCATCTTCCCGGCGATGGTCTCCGGGGTGTCGTAGCTCCACCAGTCGTTGCCGCAGTGCGCGAAGGCGGTGCCGGCGAAGACACCGGTGGGCGGGCAGGTCTCGCGCAGGACCTTGTAGTCCTCGATGCCCTGCTCGTAGGTGCCCGCCGCCGGACCGGTGGCCGAACCGCCCGGGTCGGTCTGCGTGACACCGGTCCAACCACGCCCGTAGAAGCCGATGCCCAGCAGCAGCTTCTCCGCCGGCACGCCCTGCGCCTTCAGCTTGGCGATGGCCTGCTCGGTGGTGAACCCGTCCTGCGGGATGCCGTCCCACGGGCTGAGCGCGGAGTGCGGGGCGGTCGGGCCCTGCGCGTCCCAGGCGCCGAAGAAGTCGTAGGTCATGACCGCGATGTAGTCCGCGTGCTCGGCACCGTAACCGTAGTCGGAGGCGTCGATCTTGCCACCGTCGGAGGCGTCGGCGGTGATGGCGGCGGTGACCAGCTGGTCGCCGAACTCGGCGCGGAAGGCCCGCATCATGTCGCCGAAGGCGCGCGGCCCGCTGTCGTCACAGGTCTCGCCGCAGGCGTTGGGGTACTCCCAGTCCAGGTCGATGCCGTCGAAGACACCTTCCCAGCGCGGGTCGTTGACCAGGTCGTGGCAGGACTTCGCGAACCGCTCGGGGTCCTGCATCGCCTCGCCGAAGCCGCCGGACCAGGTCCAGCCGCCGAAGGACCACAGCACCTTGATGTGCGGGTGGGCCTCCTTGAGCTGGAGCAGCTGGTTGAAGTTGCCGCGCAGCTCCTGGTCCCAGGTGTCCGCCTCGCCGCTGACGCTCTCGGCGGCGGTGTAGGCGCGCTCGATGGCGGCGTAGGAGTCGCCCATCACGCACTCGCCGTTGGTCACGTTGCCGAACGAGTAGTTGATGTGGGTGAGCTTCTCCGCCGAGCCGGAGGTGACGATGTCCTTGACGTGGTAGTCGCGGCCGTAGACGCCCCACTCGGTGAAGTAGCCGAGGTTGACGTGCTCACCCGGGGAGGTCGGGTTCGGCGCCGGGTCGGTGGGGTCCGGGTCGGGGTCGGTCGGGTCGGGGTCGGTGGGATCGGGCTCCACGGGGTCCGGGTCGGTCGGGTCCGGATCGGGGGTGCCGGAGCCGTCGCCGTCACAGGGATTGCCGTTGATCAGGCAGCTGATCGGCTCGCCGGTCCCCGTGCCGCCGAGACCGACGGTGGTGACGGAGCCGGCCGCGAGGGCGCCGTTCCAGTCCTCGTTGGTGACGGTGTAGGTGTTGCCCTCGCGGGTCATCACGCCGTTCCACAGCGAGGTCACCTCGGTGCCCTCGGGGAACTCCCACTCCAGGGTCCAGCCGTCGAGGGCGGTGTCGCCGTCGTTCCCGATGGTCCATTGGCCGTTGAAGCCGCCGTCCCACACCGAGGGCTTGGAGAAGCTCGCCGATACCCCGCCCGTGGTGTCGGCGGAGGCGGACAGCACCGCGACGCCGCTCAACGGGACGGCCAGGGCCGCCGCGAGGGCCACCAGCGCGGTCGGGACCGCCAGGATCGCGATCAGGGGCAGGCCCTCGGTCATGGCGGCGCCGAGCAGTTCACGCCGGGAGAAGTGGCCGCGCGGCAGGGCGCGCAGCAGGTGGCCGGCGGGGATCGCGACGGCCGCGGCGGCGGTGGTCCAGGCCCACACGCAGAGCGGGACGAGCACCCGGTGGGAGGGCCGGCCGGGCGGGAAGCGGCGAACCGTCCACAGCACGCCCACCGCGCAGAGCGCGAGCAGAACGCCGACCTGGAGCCATTGGGCCGCCGGCTGCCAGGCGTCGTGGACGAGGGGGGCGGGCACGTCCTCCCGCCAGGGGTCCCGTTCCGTGGGGGCCACGGCTCCCCCTCCGGGTCGGGGCGGACGGGTCAGCCAGGCCCTCACCCAGCCCTCCACGATGCCGGGGCCGGCGGTGGAGACCAGGGGGAAGGGGCGCTCCCGCACGCCCTCCGCCAGGGACAGCAGCCGGGCGTGCACCCTCGGCGAGCACAGGAACCACAGCATCGCCGCCAGGGCGGCCGGGGCCGCCGCGGCGGGTATCCACGCCCGTCGCCATCGCATGGCGCTCCTCCTTCCTTCCCTCTCCCCCGCCCCCGGGCGGGGCGGCGCTCCGGGGAGCCGGGAAGGGCTCGTGTCCGTTCGCGGGGTCGTGCGGTGATCATCCTCGCCCACGGGCCGCCCCGGAAGGGATCGGTGCGAATCGGGGGCCGGGGCCGGCCCGCCGGGTTCGCCCGGGCCCCGATGGTGGCAGGCTGACGGTATGAGCACCCTCGTTTCCCGGTTGCGGGAGAGTCTGCCCGACGGGGCGGTCCTCGTGGACGACGACGTCACCGCCTCCTACGCGCACGACATGGCGAGCTTCTGCCCGGCGGGCTCCCCGGCCGCGGTGGTGCTGCCCCGCACCACCGAGGAGGTGCGACACGTGCTGCGGGTGGCGCACGACCTGCGGGTGCCGGTGGTGCCGCAGGGCGCCCGCACCGGACTGTCGGGGGCGGCGAACGCCACCGACGGCTGCGTGGTGCTGTCCCTGACGCGGATGAACCGGATCCTGGAGATCGACCCGGTGAACCGGATCGCGGTGGTGGAGCCGGGGGTGGTCAACGCCGACCTGAGCAAGGCGGTGGCCGCGCACGGCCTGTGCTACCCGCCGGACCCCTCCAGTTGGGAGCAGTGCACGATCGGCGGGAACATCGGCACCGGTTCCGGCGGGCTGTGCTGCGTGAAGTACGGGGTGACGGCCGAGTACGTGCTGGGGCTGGAGGTGGTGCTCGCCGACGGGCGGCTGCTGCGCACCGGACGGCGCACCGCCAAGGGCGTGGCGGGGTACGACCTGACCCGGTTGTTCGTCGGCTCCGAGGGGAGCCTGGGGGTGGTGGTCGGGGCGACGCTGGCGCTGCGGCCGGCGCCGCCGCCGCAGCTGGTGCTGGCGGCCGAGTTCGACTCGACGGCGGCGGCCGGGGAGGCGGTGTGCCGGATCATGGCGGGCGGTCACACCCCGTCGATGCTGGAGTTGATGGACCGCACGACGCTGCGCGCGGTCAACGCGATGACCCGCATGGGGCTGCCGGAGAGCACCGAGGCACTGTTGCTGGCGGCGTTCGACACCCCGGACCCGGCGGCCGACCTGGCCCGGGTGGGGCTGCTGTGCGAGGAGGCGGGTGCCTCCTCGGTGGTGCCGGCGGAGGACGCGGCGGAGTCGGAGATGCTGTTGGCGGCCCGGCGCACGGCGTTGCCGGCGCTGGAGGCGGTCAAGGGGGTGACGATGATCGACGACGTGTGCGTGGGGCGCTCGGAGCTGGGGGCGTTCATCACCGGGGTGGAACGGATCGCCGCCGAGCACGACCTGACGATCGGGGTGGTGGCGCACGCGGGGGACGGCAACACCCACCCGACGGTGTGCTTCGACGCGCGCGACCCGGAGGAGTCGGCACGGGCCCGCGCCTCCTTCGACGCGATCATGGCGCTGGGGCTGGAGTTGGGCGGCACGATCACCGGGGAGCACGGGGTGGGTGTGTTGAAGAAGGAGTGGTTGGAGCGGGAGCTGGGGCCGGTGGCGATGGAGTTGCACCGGGGGATCAAGGCGGCCTTCGACCCGCTGAACATCCTCAACCCCGGCAAGGTCTTCTGATCCCGGGGCCGGGTCGTCGGGCCCGACGGCGGTGACACCCCCCACCGCGACGCCGGTCCGTGCCACCGCGTACGGGGGGGTGCCCTCCTCCGCGCCGGGCGGTCGGGCACGGTGAACAGCGGGAGCGCGGCCTCGACCACCCGCTTCCCGACGAGCAGCCGAAGGGCCCGTCCCGGCGTGGTGGCGTTCGTCCCGCCGCTCGCCCGGCTGATCGCACCGCGGGTGCGCTCCCCGCTGCCGATGGCTCCCGGGACCTCCCGGGGCCGGGGCCGGGGCCCGGGCCCGGCCCCGGCGGGAGACCCGGCCGCCGGGGAGCGTTCGCCACCGACGACGAGGGCGGAGGTCGGGTCGGGGAGCGTCTCCGCGAGGTGGTCGCGGACGGTGACGCAGGCGGGCTCGACGGCGAAACGGCCCGGCCCCGGCGGAGGGGCTCCGCCGGGGCCGGGCCCGGGTGTGCGGTGCGCGAGGGGCGCGGGGCGGATCAGATCCGGCCCAGCTCCCACAGGCGGAAGATGCCGCCCGCGTCGCGCAGCTGCTGGATACCGGTGATCTCGCGCAGGCTCATCGTGAAGTTGCGGTTCTGCCAGATCGGGACGACCACGGCCTCCTCGGCCGCGAGGGCGTGGATCTCGCGGAAGGTGTCCATGGTGTTGGCCCGCTGCGGCTGGCCGCGGGTCTCGGCGATCAGCTCGTCGATCTCCGGGGTGCCCCAGCCGTGGCCCAGCACCGAGTCCTCCATGAGCAGGGCGGAGGTGTAGGTGTCCGGGTCGGCGAAGTCGGGGTTCCAGCCGACGAAGTAGGAGTCGACGTCGTTGGCCGCCGCGGCCTCCAGGACTCCACCGACCGTGGGGAACTCCGTGACCTCGACATCGAAGATGCCGTCGGCCTCCAGGGTCTCCGCGATGAAGTCGACCTCCTCGGCGTGCACCTGACCGGCGAAGCCGAGGTGCAGGTCGATCGGGAGGGTGTAGCCCTCGTTCTCCAGCTCCTCCCGCACGTCGGCGGGGGTCATCTGGCCGTACAGGTCGTAGTACGGGGTGCCGTGGCCGATGACACCGACGGGGATCAGCGAGTAGGCGGACTCCACGGTGTGCAGTCGCACCTGGCGGGCTATGGCCTCGCGGTCGATGAGGGTGGCCACCGCCCGGCGGACCGGGGCCTCGGCGGACGGGGAGTCGCCCTGGCCGGAGTTGATGATCATGCGGATCGCCGAACCGGTGATCTCCGAGTAACGGATGTCCTGGGAGTTCTGGTCGATGGCGAGGATGTCCGCGGGGTTCAGCTGACCGGCGACGACGTGGATCTCCTCGTCGTCCCAGGCCTCCTGGAGGGTGTCCGGTCCGGTGTAGTAGCGCAGGGTCACCGGATAGGCGGAGACCTCCTTGGCGCCCCGGTAGTTCGGGTTCGGCTCGAGGACGGCGATACCGGCCTCACCGGTCTCGTCGTCGACCTGGCGGAACTCCTGGAGGGTGTAGACGCCCGAGCCGACGGCCTTGCCGTCGTCACGCGGGGTGTCCAGCTCGTATTCCTCGCGGTCCACGATGGAGACGGCGCCACCGGCCAGGATGTAGGGGAAGGTCACGTCGGGCTCGGCGAGCTCGAAGATGACGTCCTGTCCGTCCACCCGCACTGCCTCGATGCCGTTGATGAGGCTGCCGGGGCCGGTGTAGATGAACTTCTCCTCCTCCGGGATGCTGTCGTCCTCCCGCTCGTCGGCGGCGCGCTGCACCATCGCCTGGATGCGGTCGACGGAGAACTTCACGTCCTCCGGGGTGACCTCGCGCCCCGAACTGAAGGTCAGGTCGTCCCGCAGGGTGCAGCGGTACACCTGGTAGGCGTTGTCGGTGAACGCGCAGCTCTCGGCCGCGTCGGGCACCGGGGTGTCGGAACCGGCCCTGAGGGTGAGCAGGCTCTGGAACACGTTGCTGTAGAGATCCCAGGATCCCGCGGCGTAGCTGTAGGCCGGATCCAGGGAATCCGCCCGGTCGGTCACGCCCACCACGATCGGGTCCTCGTGGTCGTCGCCGGAGGCGAACAACAGCCATCCGCCGACGGCACCGATCACCAACAGCACGGCCAGGCCGATGCCTATGCCCCCTTTAGCCCCCATCGCTCGCACTACCGCCGCGCCTCTCTCATTCGAATCCATCGCGAGCCACAGACTTCTCGCGCGCTCAGCCAACCATAGGCGCATGTAGCCCGCACCGGCGGGGAGACAACGGACCGGCCACAACTCGCGACGTGATCAGTCCACTACCGCACCGTCCACCCCGGGGACCTCGATCCGGAACTCCACGGTGACCGGACGACCGTCCAGCGTGACCAGGACGCTCTCCCCACCGAGCTGCGGGGAGAAGACGGCGAGCAGGTATTCGCCGCTCTGCGGGGCGCGGATACTGAAGGCCCCGTCCGCCGCACTACGGGTTTTGGTGAGCTGCCGGCCGTTCCCCCCGTCGGCCGCCAGGGTCACCACGGCGCGCGGGAGGGCGACCCCGAAGGAGTCCCGGACGACCCCACTGATGAGGTGCGGGTCCGGGGGTTCGGCCGGTTCCGGGGCGAGGTCGGGGGTGAGGGAATCCGTCATGTCGTGACTCCTCGATGAGGCGGACATCACAGGCGATCGGGTCGATGCCCGGGCATCCCGCGCGATCTCCGGCGATGTCCGGTGGGGTCGTGGATTGTGGTCGATGTCTCTCCTGCCCGTCGGGATCACGTTTCCCCCGTCCGGACGTTGCCATCTCGTTATCAAGGACACCAGGGTGGCTCGAATGGTTGTGCCCGAACAGTGCGAGACACGTCTCCTTTCCCTCCAACGGGGGCGGACGGATGCCCTCCGCGTCCGCCCGGGGGATCGGGGAGGCCCGGGGCGGGGATTTCTCCCGATATGCCGGACCCCGGGAGCCCGGGGAGAATCGGAGGAGATTCCGGGGAGAAGGCGGGGAGCCGGGGAATGATCGCCGGAGTCCGCGCGGGAACCGTGAACGAGGTGGGAACCGACGGGGCGATGGGG
>NZ_VKHS01000369.1 GCF_014141525.1 Streptomyces calidiresistens | reverse complement strand
GTGTGGCAAGCGCTTACCGCGCCCGACTTCCCCGCCTCGTCGCTCCCCGCTCCCCTTCCCGGCGCCCTCCCCCTGCCCCCGCTGTCGTTCCTGCTGGTCGTCGGCCTCGCCGTGCTCATCGGTTCGGTCGTGCAGAGCGGGGTCGGCCTGGGGCTGGGGCTGATCGCCGCCCCCGTGGTGGCGATGATGGACCCCACCCTGCTGCCCGGCACCATGCTGATGGCCACGCTGCTGCTGCCGATGTTCACCATCCGCGCCGAGTGGCGGCACGTGGACTGGCGGGGGCTGGCCCGGGTGCTGCCGGCCCGGCTCCCCGGCGCCGTGGCGGGAACCTGGCTGGTGGCGGTGGTGGCCCCGGAGACGCTGGGCGCCCTCGTCGGGGTGATGGTGCTGCTGGCCGTGGTGGCCACGGGATGGGCGGTGCGGGTGCCGATCACCACGACGAGCCTGGTGACGGCGGGCGTCGCCTCGGGCGTGACGGGCACCGCGACCTCCATCGGGGGGCCGCCGGTGGCGCTGCTCTACCAGCACGAACCGCCGCCCCGGGTGCGCGGCACCCTCGGCGTCTTCTTCCTGTGCGGCACCGCGATGTCGTTGGGCGTGCTGGCGCTGGGCGGTCAACTGACCGGGGAACAGGTGGCGGCGGGCCTGACCCTGATCCCGTTCGTGGTCACGGGCTTCCTGGTCGCCCGCCCGCTGCGCCGGCGGATGGCGACCGCGGGCATCCGCACCGCGCTGCTCGCACTGGTCTCGCTCTCCGGGCTGGTGCTCCTGGCGCGTTCGCTGTGGTGACGGGCCCGGGGGAGGCCGCCCGCCGACCTCCCCCTCCGCTCAGAGCGGGTCGACCCCCAGGTGGTCGATGACGGGCGGCGGCGGGGTGATCGGGGCCGGCATCCGGGCGGCCTCGGAGTGCGCGCCGCAGCCGTAGTCCAGGGAGACCACCCGGCCGTCGGCGGGCGAGTACTCGTTGGCGCACACCCCGAACGCCTGCCGCAGGGAACCGGCCAACGGGATCAGGAAGCCGCAGCCGGCGCAGGAGGCCGGGGCGGCCTGCGCCATGGGCGTGTCGGGGCCGAAGGTCTCCTGCCAGCGGTCGGCGGCCTCCTCCAGTCCGAGTCGGGAGAGCACCCGGGGCCGGCCGAACCCGATCTCCCGGGCGACGGCCTCGATCCTGGCCCGCTCCGCCGGTTCGACGACGGGCGGTGCCCCCTCGGTCACGGGCGCCTCGGCGGTGTCGCCGCCCGCGGGTTCCCCGGCGGGCGTGTCGCCGGGCACCGGCGGCGCGAGGGCCTCGTCCAGGCCGGAGGTGCCGGGCGCCAGCCGCGGATCGTCGGCCTCCACCGGCAGCAGGTCACCGGGGCCCATGTCCCCGGCCCGCAGCCGCTCGCTCCACGGCACCCACTCGGGCGCCAGCAGGGCGTCCGGGCCGGGCAGCAGCGCGACCTCGTCCACCGTCACGTAGCGGGCGCGCGAGGCACGGGCCACCGTGACGCCCCAGTACCAGCCGCGATACCCGGGGTCCAGGCACTCGAAGCGGTGGGTGACCAGCCGGTCCCCCTCCTGAACCACCCCCAGGTGGGGACCGGCCCCCCGGGGGGCGGCGACCTCCTCGGCGACCTCGCGGGCGAGTTCGACGGCCTCTGCGCACAGCCGGTCGGGGGTGCGGCTTCGCGTGCCAACTCTCACTTGATCGACTCTCTCCTACGCCGTGTGCTCGGGTGCCGGGCCGCCGGGAACCACCGGGCGACGGAGCGGCTGCCGGATCGCCGCCGGGCACGGGACCGCGGCGACGCGTGCTCCGGGGTGTGGAGACCGCGCGATCCACCGCACGCCCCGCACCGGCGCGCGAGGCGCGCCGCGACGGGATCCGGGCCGCTGCGACGTCGTACCGATCGTGAGTGAACCGATCGTGAGTGACGAGACGGAGGGCACCGTTCGACCACGCTACCGCACACGCCGCGTGCGGGGCCGCGCGGGCACGTTCGGGGCCGGCCGATCCGGAGCCGGACCGGACCGCCGGACACCCCGTCGGTCGGCGTCGGTCGGCACCGGTTGGCACCGGTCGGCGGTCGTGCCCGGCGTCGCACCGGCCGTCGCGCCGGGGCGCCCCCGGGCCGCCGTTCGACCCCCGTGGCCCTCCGTTCGCCCCGCATCCATGCCGAACCCCCGTCGGGCCCGCCCGTACCGCCTACCCTTGCAGACGTGGCAGCTGACAGCATGTCCGACCGCAGAACCGGGGGCCGGTCCGGGCCGCTGGTCCGTTCGCTGCGCGCCGTCGGCCGCGGGGTCTCCCGCCCACCGGCGGCGCTCGGCCGTCGGATCCGGCGCGTCACCCACGCCCAGGGGGCGGGCGAGTCGGGCCTGGGCAAACTGATCGAGGTGCACGCCGTGCACTCGATGGGCGACATGTTGATCACGATGGCCCTGGCGTCCACGATCTTCTTCTCCGTGCCGACCGACGAGGCGCGCGGCCGGGTGGCGCTGTACCTGGCGGTCACGATGGCGCCGTTCGTGTTGCTGGCGCCGGTGATCGGTCCGTTGCTGGACCGGATCCCGCACGGCCGGCGGGCGGCGATGGCGGGGGCGCTGCTGTTCCGGGGCGTGTTGGCGCTGTTGATCACCGGGGCGGTGGCCACCGGTGAACTCCTGTTGTACCCGGCGGCGCTGGGCGTGATGGTGGCCTCCAAGGCCTACAACATCGTGCGGGCGGCGGTGGTGCCGCGCCTGCTGCCGCAGAAGATCTCGCTGGTGAAGGCGAACGCGCGGATCACCCTGACCGGTCTGATCTCGGCCGGTGTGGCGGCCCCGCTGGGGCTCCTGCTGCACCTGCTGGGTCCGCAGTGGCCGCTGTACGGCGCGTTCGTGCTCACCACCATCGGCGCCGTGATGTGTTTCCGGCTGCCGCACAAGGTGGACCTGGCCAAGGGCGAGCGGGCCCTGCACCTGGAGGAGCTGGCCCGCACCCGGGTGGTGCGCGAGCCGGAGCGCGGCACGGGCCGGAACGGCGGCCGGCGGTCCTCCCGCGACGGCGCGGCGCGCGCCTCCCGCAACGGGGGTCCGCGGCGGACCCGCGGACCCGTGGCGTGGTGGCGGCGCCGGTCGGAGCGGCGCGAGCGGGTGCTGCGGGCCGCGGACTCACCGGTGTTCAAGGGCCTGATCGCGAACTCCTCCTTGCGGGTGCTCTCCGGTTTCCTGCTGTTCTTCCTGGCCTTCCTGCTGCGCGACCAGCCGCTGCCGGGGATGTCCACCGCGCTGGCGCTGGGCGTGGTCGGCGTGGCGGCCGGGGCGGGCAACGGCCTGGGCAACGTCCTCGGGGCGTGGGCCAGGGACCGGGCCCCGGAGGTGATCCTGCTGCTGATGCTGGGGCTGGCGGTGGGCACCTCGATCGCGGCGGCGGTCGCCTACGGCACGGTGACGGTGCTGATGGTGAGCACGGTGGCCGGGCTCGGGCAGGCGATGGGGAAGCTGTCGCTGGACGCGATGATCCAGCGGGACGTGCCCGAGGTGGTGCGGACCTCCGCCTTCGCCCGTTCGGAGACGGTCGTGCAGATGGCGTGGGTGGTCGGCGGGGCGTTCGGCATCGCGCTCCCGCTGATCGGGTGGTTGGGCATGACGGTGGTGGCGGTGCTGCTGATCGCCGGCACGGCCGCCTCGGCGGGGACGCTGCTGGCCTCCGCCCGGCGCGGCACACCGCACCCGCGCGTTCGCTGATCGGGGTCGCCCGGTACCCTGCCCGCATGACTGCGATCTCCGGGATGATGGGCCGGCGGGCCCTGCGCACCACCCTTGCCGTCGGCGCCGTGTCACTGGGACTGGCGGGGTTGACCGCCTGCGAGCGGCCCACGCCGAACGCGCACTTCACCCTCGGCTCCTCGACCTCCTCCCCGGAGACCGCGAGCGACTGCTACGGCCACGACGACCCGCTGGGCGTGGAGCGGGCGCAGGAGTGCCTGGAGCACACCGACGACGCGCCGTCGTTCACCTCGCAGCGCGGGGAGACCTTCCGGGTGGGGGTGGATCCCTCGATCGCGGAGCACGGCTGGCTGCTGTTCGTCAACGGCGAGACCCGGTCGGTGGACCCCTACACCACCACCTTCCAGAACTTCCCCGTGGACGACCTGCACGCGATGTCGCAGGCCGACCCGTTCGGCGAGGAAGAGGAGGACGAGGGGATCACCGTCAGCGTCGTCAAGTTGACCGGTGACTACGACTCCGAGGAACTGATGGCGGCCTACCAGGCGCAGGACGAGGATGCCTTCAACGAGGCGCTGTACGGGCGCTTCGAGGGTGTCTGGAACGCCCGCCTGGAGCCGGGGAACTGATCGGGGGGCCCGTGGGCGCCGAGCCCTCCGGGGCGACCGGGAGGACCTGCCCGGACCACCCGGTCGTCGAACCACCCGACACCGCCCCCGGGGCGGTCGGGGTCGCCGGGTCCCCGGGGACGGCCGCCGCCGTGCCGGGGAGCCGACTGCTGGTGGTCACCGCCGTGGCCGCCGAGCGCGACGCCGTGCTGGCGGGCCTCGCGGGCAAACCCCCGGAACCCGGACCCCGGCACGAACCCCCGCAGCCCGTCGGGTCCGTCGAATCCGTGGTGGCCGGGGTCGGCCCCGCCGCCGCGGCGGCCGCGACGGCCGACGCCCTGGCCCGCGCCCGGGCGGAGGGCCGGCCGTTCCACCTGGTGCTCTGCGCCGGTATCGCCGGCGGCTTCGCCGAGCGCGCCCCCCTCGGCTCGGTCGTGGTGGCCTCCCGGATCGTCGCCGCCGACCTGGGGGCGGGGACCGCCGAGGGCTTCGTCGACGTGACCGAGTTGGGCTTCGGCACCGTCGCCCACGAACCACCCGCCGACCTCGCCGCGGAGGTCGCCGGGGCCGCCGGGGCGCTGCTCGCCCCCGTGCTGACCGTCTCCACCGTCACCGGCACCGCCGGGCGGGCCGCCGACCTGGCCGCCCGCCACCCGGGGGCCGGGGCGGAGGCGATGGAGGGCTTCGGCGTCGCCGAGGCCGCCGTCCGCGCCGGGGTACCGGTGCTGGAGGTGCGGGCGGTCTCCAACACCGTGGGCCCGCGCGACCGCGCCGCCTGGCGGATCCCGGAGGCGCTGCGCGCCCTGTCCCACGCCTGTGCCGCCGCGGCCCGCCCGCTGTTCGCCGCCGCCCGCGCGGGTGGCGGTCGCCGCGCCCCGCGCCACGACCGACCGGCGCCGGGCGCACCATCGTGACCGGCCCGGGAGCCCCCGGGCCACCGACCCCTCCGAGGACACCGACCACCATGGCCGACCCCGCCCATCC
>NZ_VKHS01000368.1 GCF_014141525.1 Streptomyces calidiresistens | reverse complement strand
CCGGTGACCCGGGGCCCGTCCCCGAAAGCAGGTGAACCGCCCCGTGGCCCCCCGACAGCAGGTGCCCCGCCCCGCAGCCGCCTTCGACGCCGTGCTGGTCGCCAACCGCGGCGAGATCGCGGTCCGGGTGATCCGCACCCTGCGCCGGCTCGGCCTGCGCTCCGTCGCCGTCCACAGCGACGCCGACGCCGACGCCCTCCACGTCCGGGAGGCCGACACCTCGGTCCGCATCGGTCCCCGCGCCGCCGCCGAGAGCTACCTGCGGATCGACCGACTGCTGGAGGCCGCCGAGCGCACCGGCGCCGGTGCGATCCACCCCGGGTACGGCTTCCTCGCCGAGAACGCCGACTTCGCCCGGGCCGTGGCGGACGCCGGTCTGGTCTTCGTCGGCCCGCCGGCCTCCGCGGTCGAGCTGATGGGCGACAAGATCCGGGCCAAGGAGACGGTGGCCGCCGCCGGCGTCCCCGTCGTGCCCGGCTCCTCCGGGAGCGGCCTGTCCGACGCCGAACTGATCGACGCGGCCCGCGCCATCGGTGCGGCGGTGCTCATCAAGCCCGCCGCCGGTGGGGGAGGCAAGGGCATGCGGCTGGTCCGCGATCCCGACCGCCTGCCCGAGGAGATCGCCGCCGCCCGGCGCGAGGCCCGGGGCGCCTTCGGCGACGACACCCTCCTGGTCGAACGCTGGATCGACCGGCCCCGGCACATCGAGATCCAGGTCCTCGCCGACGACCACGGCAACGTCCTGCACCTCGGGGAGCGCGAGTGCTCCCTCCAGCGCCGCCACCAGAAGATCGTCGAGGAGGCCCCCAGTCCTCTGCTGGACGAGGAGACCCGCCGGGCCATGGGGGAGGCCGCCGTCCGCGCCGCCCGATCCTGCGGGTACCGGGGCGCGGGCACCGTCGAGTTCATCGTCCCCGGCGACGACCCGCGCTCGCACTGGTTCATGGAGATGAACACCCGTCTGCAGGTGGAGCACCCGGTGACCGAGCTGATCACCGGTCAGGACCTGGTGGAGTGGCAGCTGCGGATCGCCGCCGGCGAGTCCCTGGAGCCCCTGGTGGCGGACCCGGGGGCCCTCGCCCCGCGCGGTCACGCCGTGGAGGCCCGTATCTGCGCCGAGACGCCGCGTCCGGCCGCCGACGGGGAGGGGGTCGACTTCCTGCCCTCCGCCGGTACCGTCCGGGCGCTGCGCGAGCCCACCGGCCCGGGCGTGCGGGTGGACTCCGGCATCGCCGCCGGCGACACCGTCGGGACCGCCTACGACCCGCTCCTCGCCAAGATCATCGCCCACGGCCCCGATCGTGCCTCCGCGCTGCGCCGGCTGCGCGCCGCCCTCGCCGACACCGTCGTCATCGGCGTGGACACCAACACGGGCTTCCTGCGCCGCCTGCTGGACGTGCCGGAGGTCCGGGAGGGGCGCCTGGACACCGGGCTGGTGGACCGGGAGGCCCCGGCCCTGGTCGCCGACCTGGCCCCCACCGCCGTCCCGACCGAGGTGTACGCGGCGGCGGCCCTGCTCCGGCACGCCGCCCTGGAGCCGGAAGCCGGGCCGACCCCGCCCACCGGGTGGGTGGATCCCTTCTCGGTCCCCTCCGGCTGGCGGCTGGGCGGCGTCACCGCCGGCACCCCCCACCACCTGCGGGTCCCCGGCCACGATCCGGTCACCGTCACCGTGCGGGGGCGGGCCGGCGACGCCCGGCTGCGGGTCGGCGACGGCCCGGAGGTCACCGCCCGCCTGACGGCCGGGACCGGGGGCGGTCCGGTGCGGGTGGAGGTGGACGGCGTCGTCCACCGCTTCCACACCGCCCCCGACGGCTCCGGACTCGCCCGCGACGGGGAGGCGTGGCCGGTCGCCGACCACGACCCGGTGGCCGCCGCCGGTGCCGGCGGAGCGGCCGGCGCCGCCGCCCTGACCGCTCCCATGCCCGGCACGGTGACCGTCGTCAAGGTCGGGCCGGGGGAGCGGGTGACGACCGGTCAACCCCTGCTGATCGTCGAGGCGATGAAGATGGAGCACGTCATCCGCGCTCCCGCCCCGGGCACCGTGGCGGCGGTGCGGGTGGCGGCGGGGACCGCCGTGGCCATGGACCAGGAACTGGTGGTGGTGGATCCGGAGGACGAGCCGGACCCGTCCGCCGCCCCCGCCGCGTCCGGGGCGGGAGCCCCCGTCCCGGGAGGGGAGCCGACATGACCCCAGCCGTCGACCGTCCCGCCGGGGGGCCCTCCCGGGGCCCCGCGACCGACACCGGCCCGCGCCAGGGCCCGCCCGCCGGGTTGCCCCAGCGGGTACCCGACCCCGATCTGCCCCGCCGGGTGCGCATCCACGAGGTGGGCCCGCGCGACGGCCTGCAGAACGAGGCCGCGATCCTCCCCGTGGAGGTCAAGGCCGAGTTCATCCACCGCCTGGCCGACGCCGGCCTCGACACCGTGGAGGCCACCAGCTTCGTGCACCCCCGCTGGGTGCCCCGGCTCGCCGACGCCGAGCAGCTGTACCCGATGGTCGCCGACCTGGCCGACCGCGGCGTACGGCTGCCCGTCCTGGTCCCCAACACCCGGGGTCTGGACCGCGCGCTGGCCCTGGGGGTGCGGGAGATCGCGATCTTCGCCGCCGTCACCGAGTCCTTCGCCCGGGCCAACCTCAACCGCACCGTGGCCGAGTCCCTCGCCGTCTTCGAGCCCGTGGTCGCCCGGGCCCGGGCCGAGGGGCTGCGGGTGCGCGGTTACCTCTCGATGTGCTTCGGCGACTTCGAGGAGGGCCCGGTCGACCCCGCCCGGGTGGTGGAGGTCTGCCGCCGGCTGGACGCCATGGGCTGCTCCGAGCTGAGCCTGGGCGACACCATCGGCACCGCCACCCCCGGCCACGTCGCCCGCCTGCTCACCGACCTGCACGCCTCCGGCATCGCCCCCGACCGGATCGCCGTGCACTTCCACGACACCTACGGCCAGGCACTGGCCAACACCCTGACCGCCCTGCGGCACGGCGTCACCACCGTCGACGCCTCCGCGGGTGGTCTCGGC
Organism: Streptomyces calidiresistens; assembly: GCF_014141525.1. Lineage (GTDB taxonomy): Bacteria > Actinomycetota > Actinomycetes > Streptomycetales > Streptomycetaceae > Streptomyces > Streptomyces calidiresistens. Next base: position 2,272 of record NZ_VKHS01000368.1, on the reverse strand, counting down.
GGGTGCCCCTACGCCCGCAGCGCCACCGGCAACCTCGCCACCGAGGACCTGCTGTGGATGCTCGACGGTCTCGGCATCGAGACCGGTGTCGACCTGCGCCGGCTGGCCGCCACGAGCGACTGGATGGCCGAACACCTGGGCCGACCCGGCCCGTCCCGCGCCCTGCGCGCCCTCACCCACCGGGCCACCCCCGCCCCCGAGGACAAGGAGCCGTGACCATGGCCCTTCAGTACCGGCTGCCCACCGAGCACGAGGAACTCCGCCGCACGGTGGAGAAGTTCGCCCAGGAGGCCGTCGCCCCCGTGATCGGCGACTACTACGAGCGGCACGCCTTCCCGTACCCGCTCGTGCGGGAGATGGCCGGGATGGGCCTGTTCGGCCTGCCCTTCCCCGAGGAGTACGGCGGCATGGGCGGTGACTACCTGGCGCTGTGCGTGGCGCTGGAGGAGCTGGCCCGGGTGGATTCCTCGCTCGCCATCACCCTGGAGGCGGCGGTCTCCCTGGGCGCGATGCCCATCTTCCGCTTCGGCACCGAGGAGCAGAAGCGCCGCTGGCTGCCCCGCCTGTGCTCCGGCGAGGCGCTGGGCGCCTTCGGCCTGACCGAGCCCGAGTGCGGCTCCGACGCCTCCGGCACCCGCACCACGGCGGTGCGCGACGGCGACCACTGGGTGATCAACGGCACCAAGAGCTTCATCACGAACTCCGGCACCGAGATCACCGACCTGGTCACGGTCACCGCCGTCACCGGTCGCAAGGCCGACGGCTCGCCGGAGATCTCCACCATCGTGGTGCCCTCCGGCACCCCCGGCTTCACGGTCGCCGCCCCCTACTCCAAGGTCGGCTGGAACGCCTCCGACACCCGGGAACTGTCCTTCTCCGACGTCCGCGTGCCGCTGGAGAACCTCCTGGGCGCCGAGGGCCGGGGCTACGCCCAGTTCCTGCGGATCCTCGACGAGGGCCGGATCGCCATATCGGCACTGGCCACCGGTCTGGCGCAGGGGTGTGTGGACGAGTCGGTCCGCTACGCCGCCGAACGCCGGGCCTTCGGTCGCCCCATCGGGGAGAACCAGGCCATCGCCTTCAAGCTCGCCGACATGGAGACCCGCGCGCACACCGCCCGGCTCGCCTGGCGGGACGCGGCGGCGCGCCTGCTGGCCGGCGAGCCCTTCAAGAAGGAGGCGGCGATCGCCAAGCTGTACTCCTCGGAGATCGCGGTCACCAACGCCCGGGAGGCCACCCAGATCCACGGCGGCTACGGCTTCATGAACGAGTACCCCGTCGCCCGGATGTGGCGGGACAGCAAGATCCTGGAGATCGGCGAGGGCACCAGCGAGGTGCAGCGCATGCTGATCGCCCGCGAACTGATGGGACGGGGACGGGACTGAGGCCCTTCCGGCGGTCCGGCGGGGGCGGTGACACCACCCCCGCCGGACCGCCGCGCGCCCCTGACACAATGAGCCAATGGCGGAGCTCATCCAGCGGGACGGCACGTGGGACTTCGACGGGGAGAGACTGCGGCTGGTGCCCGGCACCGGGCGGAACGTCCATCCCCTGCGCACCGGCCTGGGGGAGGTCGCCGTGCCGCTGGAGGCCATCGCGGGCGTCTCCCTGGAGCCGGGGCGGCGCCGTGCCCGCCTGCGCCTGCGGCTCCGCGAGGGGGCCGATCCCCTCGACCACGCCTGTTCGGGGCGCCTGTCGGACGACGCCACCCCCTACGCCCTGGCGGTGGAGCCGGGGCGCACCGGGGCGGCGGAGTACCTGGTCGACGAGGTCCGCACCGCCCTGTTGTTGGAGCGGATACCGGTCGACGAGCCGTCCGACCGCTGGTTGCTCCCCGGGCCCTCGGTGCCCCGGGTGGTGGGCGGAGGGGACGGCAAGGTCACCTTCGACGGGCGGATCCTGCGCATCGAGTGGGGATGGGCCTGCGAGGAGAGCAAGAAGTCGGCGGGCACCCGGGTGCTGCCGCTCCGGGACGTGGCGGGGGTGGAGTGGTCCCGGGCCCGCTGGGAGAGCGGGTGGTTCCGCGTCCGCCCGGTGGGGCCGGTGGTGGAGGTCAAGCCCTCCCACGATCCCAACTGCGTGACCCTCTGGGGCCTCAGCGAGCGGCGGGAGACCGCCGAGGTCGCCCTCCTCGCCGCGGCGGTCACCGCCCGCCTGCCGCACCCCCGGGGCGGGGAGGCGGGTGAGGGCGGCCCGCCGACGGGATCCGACGCCCCGGTCCCCGTCCCGCTGACCAAGGCCGGGGAGCCCCCGGGCGGGGCGGGAGCGGAGG
>NZ_VKHS01000367.1 GCF_014141525.1 Streptomyces calidiresistens | reverse complement strand
GGGCGGGAGGCCGCCGGGGGGCGTCCGCCGTTCTTCGTCTACGGAACGCTGCGGCGCGGCGGCCGGTACCACGGGGCGCTCCTCGGCGGGCGGGTGGTGACGCACGGCGGGCCGCAGCCGGCGATCCTGCCCGGCGCCTCCCTGTTCCGGGGCCCCGGGTATCCGTACGCGGTGCCCGAGCCCGACCGTCCCGGGGCCCTGGTGCGCGGTGAGCTGTTCCGCCCCCTGCCGGGCCGCGACGCCGAGGTGCAGGCGGATCTGGACCGGTTGGAGGGGTACCGACCCGGCGCCCCGGACAACCTCTACGAGCGGGTGGTGGCCCGGGTGCTGCTGCCCGACGGCGGCGCCGTTCGGGCGCGGGTCTACCTGGCCGCGCCGCTCCTCGCCCGCCGGTTGCGGGCCGAGGGGGAGCGCGTGCCGGGCGGGGACTGGATGGCGGACGGGGCCGCCGGGAGCGGACCCCGAACCGACTTCGACCGCCCCACCCCGTGAACCGGGATTCCTCCGCCCCGGCGGGCCGGGGCGGAGGAATCCCGGGCCGGTGGGTCACCCCGTGGCGCGCGCGGCGCGCAGCGCCGCCTCCTCCTTCTCCGCCGGCACCCCCGGCCGCCGGACCCCCGAACTCGCGGGGTGGGGGATGCCGAGGGGGTCGGCGTCCGCCGGCAGGCCGCGCAGCCAGGCGAGGGTGTCGGCGACCGTCTCCGTGACGGGGCGGCAGCGCAGTCCCGCCGACAGGGCACGGCTCGTGTCCGAGCGGTACAGCATGTCGTGCAGCTCCCCCGGCGGGATCCACATCGGCAGCTCGGTGAAGGGGTCGATGTCCGCCGCGAGCACCGTCTCCGGCTCGGCCCAGACCAACTCGGCGTCGGAGTCGACGGCGGCCCGGCAGGCCTCCAGGAACTCCTCCGTCGTGGTGTGGCCCGAGGCGCTCACCGTGTCGTACGCCCCCTCCAGCCCCCGCTCGGCGGCGTCCAGGCACCAGGCGGCGAGGTCGCGGACGTCGATCCACTGCATCGGCAGGTCGGGCGGTCCCGGCGCGAGGACCGGCCCGCCGCGTTCCATGCGCCGCAGCCACCAGGGCAGCCGGCCGATGTTCTCGTGCGGGCCGAGGATGAGGCCGGCGCGGGCCAGCAGGGCGCGGTCGCCGAACTCCCGCAGGGCCGCCAGTTCCCCTCCGCGCTTGTCGGCGAAGTAGTCGACGGACTCGGCGTCCGGGGAGGCCTCCACCGTCGGGGAGTCCTCGGTCATCCCCGCGACCGGCGGCGGGGCGTAGACCGAGCGGGAGGAGACGTACACGTACCGCCCGACGCGGGGCTCCAGCAGCCGCGCCGCGTCGCGCACCGCCCGGGGGGCGCCGATCCAGGTGTCCGCGACGATGTCCCACTCGCCGTCCGCCAGGGCCGCCAACCCGCCCTCCGGGGCGAGCCGATCCCCCCGCAGCGTCCTCACCCCCTCGGGGGCGGGTCGCGTCCCCCGGTTGAACACCGTCACGTCCCAACCACGGGCCGCGCCGTCCTCGGCGAGCGCCCGTCCCACGAATTCCGTTCCACCCAGCACCAGAAGTCTCATGGTCCGAACCCTCCCCCGGAATCCGGGCCTCCGCCCCGGGTCACGCCCTGCGCGGAATCGCCCGTGGCGTAACGGCTCCGGGAACTCCCCGTGGGCCCCACCGACCTCCCGGGCCCCGGGATTCCGGTGGCGTCCGGCGGATCCGCGCACTACCGTCCACCGGATGCGCATCGATGTCCCGGCGGCCGGGTTCCCCGTCGCACCCGAGGAGTTGACCGGCGGGCCCGAGGGGCCCCGACTGCGCCGGTGGCGGCCGGCCGACGCCCGCGCCGTGCGGGACGCCTTCCGGGCGCCGCTGATGGAGCGGCAGGCGCCGGAGCCGGTGGAGGACCTGTCGGCCGCGCGCCGGTGGCTGGGGGAACGCGAGGAGGAGTGGGCCGCCGGGCGGGCCTTCTCGTGGGCGGTGCTCCTCCCGGGAGAGGGGGCCGACGGGCCGGTGGGGTGCGTCCGTCTCGGCTCGGTGGAGCACCGGCACGGTACGGCGTGGGTGTCCTACTGGACGGTGCCGGCCGCGCGGGGGCGCGGGATCACCACGGCCGCGCTGCGGGCGGTCTGCGGGGCGGCGTTCGGGCCGCTGCGGCTGTACCGGTTGGAGTTGGGCCACCGGACCGACAACCCGGCGTCCTGCGGGGTGGCGCGCGGCGCGGGCTTCGCGGTGGAGGGGGTGCAGCGCGGCAAGCTGCTGTGGGACGGGCGGCGGTACGACGTCGAGACGCACGCCCGGCTCGCGGAGGACCCCCCGCCCGGGACGGCGGGGGACACGACCGGGGCCGGTCACCCGGTCGGGTGACCGGCCCCGGTGTGGGGTGCCGGTGGGCGCGGTGGGTCAGACGGGTTCGCCGGCCGGCTTGCGCGCCGGGGCGGCGATCGGCTCGGAAGCCGGTCCGTCGGCCGTCTCCGCGGCCGGGACGACCTGAGCGGGAATCATCCCGGCGGCACCGGCGCCGGTCGTCGCCCGGCGTTCCCGGTCGCGCTCCCGGCGGTGCTCCTCGCGCCGGTCGAAGTCGGCGAGGGTCCGGCCGAAGTCGCGGGTGGAGAGCTGGAGCTTGTAGATGATGGCCAGCTCGAAGACCAGCAGCAGCACGCCGGCGGCGATCGTCACGGGCACCACGGCGTTCAGCGCGGGCGCGATGATGAACACCGCCATCTGGAACTCGATGCCGCTGACCAGGTGGGTGCGGATGCGGTGGCGCAGCAGGAAGGAGCGGCACCGCAGGTACCAGGGGAAGCGGCTGCGGAACTCGCGGTGCAGGTCGACCACGGCCACGGGGGGAGGCGGCGTTCCCGCCGGGGAGGCGTCGGAGGGGGCCCCGGGCTCCCGCGCGCTCCCCTCCCCCGGCTCCGGGCCGTCGACGCCCCGGGCGGGGTCCTCCCCCATCGCCGCCCGGGCCCGCTCGCGTGCCTCCTCGGTGGCCCGGGCGTCGCGGTCGCTCTCGGCGTCGGCGGAGGGGTTCTCCCGCAGCAGGTCCTCCATGAACGCCAGCTCTATGGCGTTCTCCGCCTCCCGGGCCCGCTGGGCGCGGGCCTTGAGCTGCTTGCGCATCTCGTGGCGCACCTTGAAGATCTGGAGCGCGTCGAGGTAGCGCAGCATGTCGAGGAAGACGACGGCCAGCGCGAGCCACAGGTACACGACCTCGCCGGTGGCGGCGTACTGGCCGCCCATGAGCGCGATGGCGCAGGCCAGGACCCTGATGCGGTCGAAGACGTAGTCCAACCAGGCGCCGAAGATCGAGCCGGTGCCGGTGAGCCGGGCCAGCTTGCCGTCCATGCAGTCCAGGACGAAGCTGAGGTGGTACAGCAGGGCGCCCAGCAGCAGCCACTGCCAGTCGGCGAGGGCGAAGCAGGCGGCGGCGCCGAGACCGAGGAACAACGCCAGCCAGGTGATCGCGTCGGGCGTCAGGCGGGTGTGGATCGCGGTCCAGCGGACCAGGGGTGTGGCGACCGGATCGACCAGCAGGACGGTCCACCACGCGTCGCGTTTCTTCTGGGTGATCTCACGGACGTGGGGCAGTGGGGGGATGTCTCGGCGCATTGTCTGCTTCCAGGCGGGCTGTGTGGATCGGCCGACGCTATGAGGGGATGTGGTGAAAGCGCAAGCCGCGCGGTGCGTCGAATTGACGCGGCTCACATCATCTGATGGCACCGGGGGGGCATCTCTCCCCCGTTCCCGGACATCCCCGACACCGTCGGCGCCCCCGCACCCCCGGCGACCGGGTGGTTTCCCTCCGGGCCGGGGCCGGTGCCGGGCCGGGGCGAGCGGGGTCAGGAGACCGGTCGGGAGGTCTCCCAGAGCGACTCGAACTCCTCGCGGTAGGTCTCGAAGATGCTCAGCTCCCCGCCCTCGCGGCGCCGCTCGGGACGCACCACGGCCCGGGCCGGCCGGCGCAGCACCAGGGCCGGGCTCTCCACTCCCCGGGCGCGGCGCAGATAGGGCTGGACGACGGCCAGGCCGTCGGGTTCGTCGGCGTCCACGAAGTACCCGCTGAAGCGCGGAACCTCGTCGGAGACGTGGATCTCGAAGGCCTCGGGGTCCCGCACCCGGCTGCGGACGCGCCGGACGTGCAGGATCGCGGTCTCCACCGAGCGGCTCAGCTCACCGCGCTTCAGGCCGAGCTCGCGTTCGCGTCGGCGCATGGTCCCGGCGGCGGGGTTGAGGAAGAGCAGCCGGATCCGGGCGCCGGCGTCCGCGAGGTGGACCAGCCGGCGGCCGGGGTAGTTCTGCACCAGCAGCCCCAGTGCGGTGCCCACCGCGTCCAGGCGGCGGGCACCGCCGAACAGTTCCTCGGTGGGCAGGTGGCGTTGCAGGCGGATCCGGTCCGGGTGCACCCCGGCGACATCGGTGAAGCGCTCGCCGACCAGGCGTTCGAGCACGTCGACCGGCAGTCGGCCGGCGTCGCGCTCCGGGTCGTGGCCGTCGAGGATGCGCAGCAGGCGCGCGCAGCCGCGCTCGGCCTGGTCCAGCACCGCCCGGTTCAGCCCCCGGTTGCGCGCCACCGCGCTGCGGGCGACCTCCAACTCGTCCAGCGTCAGTTCGAGTTCGCGCCGGTTGTCGAAGTAGGGGGAGAAGCAGGGCCAGTGCTGGGTCATCAGCTCCCGCAGCTGGGGGATCGTCAGGAAGGACAGCACCGTGTCGTCGGCCGGGTCCAGCACGTGTCCCTTGCGCCGGCTCACCTCCCGCAGCGCCGCCGCCCGTTGCACCCACTCCTGTCCCGTGGGTCCGGCGGCGGCGATCTCCCACTCGGGGCCGTGCACCGGCTCGTAGACCGGGCGCAGGACGGCGGCGACCACCGCGCGCAGCCGCTGCTCCACCAGGTTGAGCCAGACGTAGGCCCGGCCGGCGCGCTCCACGCGCACCCGGACCTCGGCCCAGTCCTCCGCGTTCCAGGCGAGGTCGGCACCGATCTCCACGGGGCGCGGCAGGGACACCGTCTCCGTCACCGCGCCCGCGGTGTCCCCCCCGTTCCCCGGGGGAAGCTCACGACCCGAAGAGCTCACCCGAGCGCACCGCCTTCCGCGACCGATGGATCAAGGAAGCCTACTGCGACGGGGGCCGCCGCCGCAGCCCGGCGCGGAAGGCCGCGGGGGTTCCGCCCGTGGTTTCGGCCGGCCGACACGCCGGGGGCGGGGCACCCGAGCGGAGCACACCGGGGCGTGAGGGCGTGCGGGGCCGGGCACAGCACTGGACATGAGCCCCGATGCCCCCGATGCCCCCGTCGGTCCCGATC
>NZ_VKHS01000366.1 GCF_014141525.1 Streptomyces calidiresistens | reverse complement strand
GCCCCCACCCTCGTCGCCGTCGCCCACGGGTCCCCCGACCCCCGGGCCCGCGAAAGCGTCCTGGCGCTGCTGCGCCGGGTGCGCGCCATGCGCCGCTCGCTGCGCGTGGAACTCGGCCACCTGGAGACCGACGAACCCCTGCTCGGGGACACCCTGGCCCGGTTGCGGGGCGAGGCGGTGCTGGTACCGCTGCTCTTCGGGCGCGGCTACCACGTCAAGCACGACATCCCCTCCGTGCTCTCCCGCGCCTCCCACCTCGAGGCGACCGTGGCGGCCTGCCTGGGACCGCACCCCCTGCTGGTCGAGGCGCTGTACGGGCGGCTGCTGGAGGCCGGGTACCGGGGCGGGGCCGTGGTGCTCGCGGCGGCCGGTTCCCGCGACCCCGAGTCGGCCGCCGGGACCCGCACCACGGCGGCGATGCTCTCCCACCGGCTCGGCGGCGCCCCGGTCGTCCCGGCCTACGCCTCGGCGGCCTCACCGACCGTGGCCGAGGCCGTCGAGCTGCTGCGCTCGCACGGGCACCGCGAGATCGCGCTCTCCTCCTGCTTCACCGCCCCCGGCTTCTTCGCCACGCGCTGCGCGGAGGCCGCGCCGGGGATCGTCGCCGAGCCACTGGGCGCGCACGCCTCCCTGGCCCGGCTGCTGCTGCACCGCTTCGACCGGGCCGCCGCCGCGCTCCCGGCCCGCACCCTCCACCGCGCCGCCGCCTGACCCGACCCCCGGCCGGGCGGGGCCCCGGACCTCGGCGGACGGCGGTCACCGCCGGCCGGCCGCGGCGGGATCGGGGAAGGCGCGCCACGCCTCGGGCGTCGGACGCAGCCGGGCCGGGGCGGGTCGCCCGGAGTCGCGGACGGCCACGGTCCCGGGCATGTTCGTGGCCACCTCGACGCACCGGGAGTCCGGCCGGCCGCCGCTGTGGGTGGAGGTCCGGAGGACGAACTCCGGGACACGGGCATCACTCCGTGGAAAAGGGCACGACCGGGGCGGTCCGTGCGGGGAACCTTCGGGTACGGCCCTCCCGGCGGGAGTGCACGATGACCCGATGGGGCACGTGGTGGATCTCGATGCCGCGTTCGCGGTGGTGGTGCGGCGGGAAATCGCCTGGCGGGACGCCGGCCCGACGGTGGACGTCCCCTCGTGGCGTGACGGGGACGCGCCGTGGCCGGCCGCTTTCGAGACCGACCGGGCCCGGGTGCGGAACCCCGACTCCCCCGGGATCCGGGTCTCCGGGCCGGTAGGGGCGGAGTTCCGCGTGGTGCTCTTCCGAGGGGATGGGTGGACGCCGAGGCGTGGAACGGGGACCCGACGCGGGAGGTGGTGGTGCTGCCCGCCGGAGGTGTCACCTCGCCGGGGCGGTACGGGGCGGTCCTCGACGCCGCCGCCCGCCTCGCCTTCGGACCGCCGGGGGCCGGCGGCGGTGTCGCCGGGTGAGGATGGGCGCATGACGGTGGTGCGGACGGAGCGGCTGGTGCTGCGGCGGTGGCGGGAGGAGGACATCGCCCCGATGGCGGCGATCAACGCCGACCCGGAGGTGATGCGGTGGATCGGCGACGGCTCGGTGCGGGACGCCGGGAGCACCCGCGCCGGCATCGGGGCGATGGAACGGGACTGGGAGACCGACGGGTTCGGCCTCTTCGCCGTGGAGCTCGGGGACACCGGTGAACTGGCCGGTTTCACCGGCCTGGCCGTGCCCCGCTTCCTGCCCGAGGTGCTGCCGGCGGTCGAGGTCGGATGGCGGCTGGGCCGACCCTTCCAGGGCCGGGGGTTGGCGACCGAGGCCGCCCGCGCGGCCCTGCGGTTCGGCTTCGAGCGGTGCGGGTTGCGGAGGATCGTGAGCATCGCGCAGGTCGGCAACGACGCCTCGGAACGGGTCATGGCGAAGCTGGGGATGCGACCGGTGCTGGAGACGGTGGACCCCGGGTGCGGGCGACCGGTGCGGGTGCACGAGGTCACCCCCGCCGGGGCGGTGCTCCACGCCCCGGCCTGACCGGTCCCTCGGGGAAACCAACCGGGAGACGGGGCCTGCCCCGGGGCACCGACCGCGTGTTTCCCGTCCGAGGTGGGACGCCGGGGAGGGGAGCCGCCGGGGGAGAGGCCGTGGTCCCGGCGCCCGGCCACGGAGGGGGCACCGTCCGGGGGCGATGAGGTCGCCACCACCGCCTGCGCCCCGCCCCGGTGGACGGGCCCCGGGGCGCGCCGCCGGCCACGGGGAACGACCACCACCCGGACGGGCCGGCCGGACCTCGGCCCCGACCGCAGCCCGGCCGGGCTCAGTCCTCCAGGCCGCTCACCCGCAGGGTGATGTTCAGTCGTCCCGTCAGGCCCAGCCACGCCGGGGCCGTGCCGGGGCGCACGCGCGGCACCCCGTGGTACGCCGCGCGGGACGGCCCGCCGAAGACGAAGGCGTCCCCGCTCCGCAGCTCCACGTCGGTGTGGGGCCGCCCCCGGGTCCCCGGGTTGCCGAACCGGAAGACGCAGGTGTCGCCGAGGCTCAGCGACACCACCGGCGCGTCCGAGCGCTCCTCGGCGTCGCGGTGCATCCCCATCCGGGCGTCGGCGTCGTAGAAGTTGACCAGCGCGATGTCGTACGCCTCCGCCGGCACGGCCGGCCCCTCCGGCCCGCAGGAGGCCACCGCCTCGCGGGCCAGGGCGTCCAGCCACGGCGGGAACGGCTTGACCGGGGCGCCGTCGCCGTCCACCGCGTGCCGGGAGTACCGGTACGGGGACCAGTGCCATCCCAGGCAGACCTGACGGGCGGACATCGTGCCGCCGCGCGGGGTGCGCACCGTGCGCAGGCCGGCGGGCGGCCGGGCCCACTCCCGGCAGGCGGCCAGCAGTCCCCGCTGCCGGTCGGTGTCCAGCCATCCGGGCAGGTGGACGGCGCCCGGCGCGATGGTCACCGGCCCGTCCGGGGCGGTGTCCCCGCCGGGTGGGTCGAAGAGCGTGTCCCGCGGCTCCACCGGTCCCGTGCCACCTCCCGGCCGTCCGATACGGGTTCCGACACCGGGAACCAGCCTGCCACGCCCCGCCGACACCCGCCCCCGCGCGGGGCGGGGCGGGGGCTGCGGCGTTACGGTCGGTGCCATGGAGCAGCGGGAGCGGGGCGCGCGGCATTACGGACCGGCGGACACCGAGCGGTGGGACCCGGAGCCGGACAAGCGGCCCGGCCGCACCGCCTTCGAGCGCGACCGCGCCCGGGTCCTGCACTCGGCGGCGCTGCGCCGGCTGGCGGGCAAGACCCAGGTGGTGACCCCCGACCCGGTCGCCCCGCTGCCCGCGCGGGACGTCAGCCCCCGCACCCGACTGACCCACTCCCTGGAGTGCGCGCAGGTGGGGCGGGAGCTGGGTGCCTCCTTCGGCTGCGACCCGGACCTGGTGGAGACGGCGTGTCTGGCGCACGATCTCGGTCACCCGCCGTTCGGCCACAACGGTGAGCGGGTGCTGGACGCGGTGGCCGGGCCGTGCGGCGGCTTCGAGGGCAACGCGCAGTCCCTGCGGCTGCTCACCCGGCTGGAGCCCAAGCGGTTCCGGGGCGGGGACGTCGGCGAGCCGGTCGGCCTGAACCTCACCCGGGCCGCGCTGGACGCCGCGACGAAGTACCCGTGGCCGCGCGGCGCGCACCCGGAGGGGCCGGACGCGCCCGGCGCCGCGAAGTTCGGCGTCTACGCCGACGACCTGCCGGTCTTCGACTGGCTGCGGGAGGGCGCGCCGAAGGGCCGGCGGTGCTTCGAGGCGCAGGTGATGGACTGGGCCGACGACGTGGCGTACTCGGTGCACGACGTGGAGGACGGCCTGCACGCCGGGAACCTGGACCCCAACCTGCTGCTCGCCGAGCCCGAGCGCCGGCACGTGCTGGCCCTCGCCCTGGAGCTGTACGCGCCGCCGGGCACCGGGGAGGCGGAGGTGGGGGAGGCGCTGGACCGGCTGTTGGAGGCCGAGTGGTGGCCGCACCACTACGACGGCACCGCCGCCGCGCAGGCCCGGTTGAAGAACGCCACCAGCCAGCTCATCGGCCGGTTCTGCCTCGCCGTGGAGGGGGCGACCCGGATGCGGTACGGCAGCGGGCCGTTGACCCGGTACGACGCGGAGCTGATCGTGCCGCGCGGGGTGCGGCTGGAGTGCGACGTGCTGAAGGCGGTGGCCCGGCTGTACGTGGTGCTGCAGCCCGAGCAGGAGCGGGTGCGCGCCCGACAGCGGGAGCTGCTGGCCGAGTTGGCGCAGGCGCTGGTGGCGGGGGCGCCGGAGGGGTTGGACCCCCAGTACCGGGCGCTGTACGCGGCGGCGCCGGACGAGGCGGCCCGGTTGCGGGTGGTGGTCGATCAGATCGCGGCCCTGACCGACGCGATGGCGCGGTCCCTGCACGCCCGGTTCGTCACCGGTCGGGCAGGGACCGCGCGGTCCGCCGGGAGGCGCGTCCCCGGTGCCCCCGACGGCACCGGGGACGCCGGGGACGGGTCACCCGGGCGTGCTCCCGACGGTTCGTGAGCCCGGCGCTCCCGCCGCCGGGCCCGCGGTTCATCCCCGCCGGACGAACCGCTGGATCTCGGCCATCACCTCCGGGTCGGTGAGGAAGGCGATGTGGTCGACGCAGGGCAGTTCGCGGTTCACGGCGCCCCGCAGACGGGTGGATTCGTGGGGCACGATGACGCCGTCGCAGGGGGAGTACCAGGTGCCGTAGCGGGTGGCGCCGGGTGTCTCGTCGCCCCGGGCCAGGGCCCGCAGGAAGGCCGATCCGGGGATCATCTCGGCGCAGGGGGTCAGGGGCAGGCAGTCGACGGCGCGGGTGGTGCCGTGGTGGGCACCGGCCAGTGAGGCGACGTGGCCGACGTGCCGGTGCCCGCCGAGCTTCTTGACGTACCACTGGGTGACCAGGCCGCCCATCGAGTGGTTGACGACGGCGACCCGGCGGGCGCCGGTGGTCCGGCGCACCTCGGTCACCAGGTCGGCGAGGTCCCGCGCGGACTCCCGGTTGGAGGCCGACCAGTCGTAGCGCAGGGCGAAGAGCCGGTCGCGGTCCCAGCCGGCGGCCTCGAAGGAGTCCATCGCGGCGGTCCAGTTGGAGGGGTCGCCGGTGAAGCCGTGCACGAAGACCACCGGGGGGAGGTCCCGGCCCCCGGGGTGTCCCCGGGTGCCGGCCGCGGCGGCCGTGTCGGTGCCGGCGGCGGCGACCCCGGGGGCGGCGGCGAGGGAGGCGGCCAGCGTCAGGAGGGTTCCGGCCAGGGCGGCGCCCCACCGGTGTGCGGCACGGCGGCCGGTGCCGCGGGTGGGGGAGGTGGGTGAGCTGCTCATCCGGGA
>NZ_VKHS01000365.1 GCF_014141525.1 Streptomyces calidiresistens | reverse complement strand
CCACCCGCTGTTCCACCCCCTGGCCCACCCACTGTTCCACCCACTGTCCGACCCGCGGGAACACCCGCCACCGGGCAGCGGCCGGGCACGCCGAGGGGGCGGCACCTCCGCACAGGTGCCGCCCCCTCGTCCCCCGTGTCACCGGGAGCCGCCGCCGCGGTGAGGGTCGGGGTGCGGCGGCGTCTCCCGGTGGGTCGGGGCGATCGATCGGCTCAGCCGACCGCCGCCCGACCCGCCTCCAGCCGGGCCACCGGGACCCGGAACGGCGAGCAGGACACGTAGTCCAGCCCCGCCTCGTGGAAGAAGTGCACCGACTCCGGGTCACCGCCGTGCTCCCCGCAGACCCCGAGCTTGAGGTCGGGCCGGGTGGCGCGCCCGGCGCGAACGGCGGTGCGCACCAGGGCGCCGACGCCGTCCACGTCGATCGTCTCGAACGGCGAGATGCCGAAGATCCCCTTCTCCAGGTAGGCCCCGAAGAAGCTGGCCTCGACGTCGTCGCGGCTGAATCCCCACACCGTCTGGGTCAGGTCGTTGGTGCCGAAGGAGAAGAAGTCGGCGCACTCGGCGATCTGACCGGCGGTGAGCGCGGCCCGGGGCAGCTCGATCATGGTGCCCAGGCTCAGCCCCAGGTCCACGCCCCGCTCCCGCTCGATGTCGGCGATGATCCGCTCGGCCTCCTCGCGGACGATCTCCAACTCCTGCACCGTGCCGACCAGCGGGATCATGATCTCGGCCCGCGGGTCGCCGCCCGCGAGCCGGCGGTCGGCGGCGGCCTCGGCGATCGCCCGCACCTGCATGGAGAACAGGCCGGGGATGACCAGGCCCAGGCGTACGCCGCGCAGACCCAGCATGGGGTTCTGCTCGTGCAGCCGCCGGACGGCGGGCAGCAGTCGGCGGTCCTGCTCGTCGAGCGCGCCGTGCTCCCCGTTCCGCTCGGCCAGCGCGACGCGCACCGACAGTTCGGTGAGGTCGGGCAGGAACTCGTGCAGCGGCGGGTCGAGCAGTCGGACCGTCACCGGCAGGCCGTCCATCGCCTCGAACAACTCGGTGAAATCGGCGCGTTGCAGCGGCAGCAGGGCGTCCAGGGCACGGTCGCGGTCCTCCTCGCCCTCGGCGAGGATGAGGTGCTCGACCAGCCCCCGGCGTTCGCCGAGGAACATGTGCTCGGTGCGGCACAGCCCGATGCCCCGGGCACCGAAGCGACGCGCCCGGGCGGCGTCGGCGGCGGTGTCGGCGTTGGCCCGTACCTCCAGCCGGCGGGCGGTGTCGGCGATGCCCATGAGCCGGTCCACCGCGCGCACCAGGTCGTCGGCGTCCGGGTCGTCGGGGGTCACCCGGCCCTCGAAGTACTCCACGACCGGTGACGGCACCACCGGGACCTCGCCCCGGTGGACCCGACCGGTGGAGCCGTCGATGGAGATCGTCTCCCCCTCGGTGATCACCACCGCCTCCCCGCCGGGACGCCGGACGGTCAGCCGGCGGGCGGCGGTGTCCACCTCGATCTCCTCGGCACCGCAGACGCAGGTCTTGCCCATGCCGCGGGCGACGACGGCGGCGTGCGAGGTCTTGCCACCGCGCGAGGTGAGGATGCCGGCGGCGGCGATCATGCCGTCCAGGTCGTCGGGATTGGTCTCCCGGCGCACCAGGATGACGGCCTCGCCGGCGGCGGCCCGCTCGACGGCCGTGGCGGAGTCGAAGACCGCGCGCCCCACGGCGGCGCCGGGCGAGGCGGGGAGGCCGGAGGCGAGGTGCTCGACCTCGGCGTCGGGGTCGAACCGGGGGAACATGAGCTGGGCGAGGCGTTCGCCGTTGACCCGCCGCAGCGCCTCGGCCTCGTCGATGAGCCCCTGGTCCACGAGTTGGGTGGCGATCCGGAACGCGGCGGCGGCGGTGCGCTTGCCGACCCGGGTCTGGAGCATCCACAGGGTGCCGCGCTCGATGGTGAACTCGATGTCGCACAGGTCCCGGTAGTGGTTCTCCAGGGTCTCCATGATGGACAGGAGTTGGTCGTAACTCGCCTTGTCGAGGCGTTCGAGTTCGGCGAGCGGCACGGTGTTGCGGATGCCGGCGACGACGTCCTCGCCCTGGGCGTTCTGCAGGTAGTCGCCGTACACGCCCTGGTGGCCGGTGGCGGGGTCGCGGGTGAAGGCGACGCCGGTGCCGGAGTCGGGGCCGAGGTTGCCGAAGACCATGGAGCAGATGTTGACGGCGGTGCCCAGGTCGTGGGGTATCCGCTCCTGCCGCCGGTACAGGCGGGCGCGGTCGCCGTTCCAGGAGTCGAAGACGGCGCGGATGGCGAGGTCCATCTGCTCGCGGGGGTCCTGGGGGAACTCGCGGCCGGCGTGCTCGCGCACGATCGCCTTGAAGCGGTCCACGAGGACGGCGAGGCGGTCCGCGTCGAGTTCGACGTCGGTGGTGACCCCGGCCTCGGCCTTGAGGGTGTCGATGGCCTCCTCGAAGAGGTCGCCGTGCACGCCGAGGACGGTCTTGCCGAACATCTGGATCAGCCGTCGGTAGGAGTCCAGGGCGAAGCGCTCGTCCCCGGCCTGCGCGGCGAGGGCGGCCACGGAGGTGTCGGAGAGACCGATGTTGAGGACGGTGTCCATCATGCCGGGCATCGAGAACTTGGCGCCGGAGCGGACGGAGACGAGGAGGGGGTCGTCGCCCTGTCCGAGGCGCTTGCCCATCCGGCGCTCCAGGGCGTCGAGGTGCGCACTCACCTCGGCGCGGAGCTCCGGGGGCTCGGATCCGGTCTCCAGGTAGGCGCAGCAGGCCTCGGTGGTGATGGTGAAGCCCGGTGGAACGGGCAGACCGAGCCTGGTCATCTCGGCGAGGTTGGCGCCCTTGCCACCGAGGAGGTGCTTGAGGTCCTTGTGGCCCTCGGAGAAGTCGTAGACGTACTTCACCGGCGGAGCGGCGGGGGCCGCGGCTTCGAGGGGGACGGCGGGTACTCGTGTTCGTGTTTCCGGCACGGGACTACTCCTCGTGAACGGCTGCCCTGACAGCGGGAGGCTACCCCGCCGACCGCTCATCTGAGCATAATCGCCATCATTCGTGGCGGGCATCACGCTCATCAAACGCGCATACGCCACCAAGCGGCGTTTTCGCCCCTCGTCCGCCCCCGGCATCGGACCTGTTCACCGGGACCCCGGGCCCCGGAGGAGGGCGGGAACGGCCGTCGGACCGCCGGATTCATCCCTTCCAGGGTGGTACGGAACGGAGTGCGGGGCTACCCGGGCCGCCCCCACCCCCCGGGGGGATCCGATGCGAGCGCCCGCCGGGGCATCGGCATCACGTGCTCATCCGAGCGCCCCGGGGCGCACCCCCGGGGCGGCCGGCGGGGACGGCACGCGCGGCCCCGGACCGACCCCCGCGGGAGGCCCCCGGGGACGCCGACGGCGTGTCGATCCGCGCCGCCGGGAGGCGACGGCGGAGCGTCCGGGCCCGGGCCGTCGGAGGGCGCGCCCCGGGCACGCCTCCCGACGCCCGACGGGACCGGGCCCCGACACCCGGGGCCCCCGACACCCGGGGCATCGGCCCCCGGGGGCGCTCAGGCCACCGAGGCGGCCCCACCCACGGCCCGGGCCCGGGCGGCGACCGCGAGCCGTTCGTCCGCCCGCCCCGGGGCGTAGAGTTCGTCGGCCAGCAGGACGGCCGCGCCGATCAGCCCCGCCCGGTCCCCCAGCCGGGAGGTGACCACCTCCAGATGGGCGGTGGTGCGGGGCATCGCCCGCCGGTAGAGCAACTCCCGCACCCCGGTGAGGAAGGGCGGACCGGCCAGGTCCCCCGCGAGCATGAGCACGCCGGGGTTGACCACCGTCACGACGGTGGCCAGCACGTCCCCCACCACCCGCCCGGCCTCGCGGGCCAGTCGCACGGCGTCCGGGTGCCCGGCCGCCAGGAGTTCGCGCACCCCGGAACCGGAGGCGGTGGGCACCCCCTCGGCGGTGAGTCGGGCGGCCAGGGCACGTCCGCTGGCCACGGCGGCCAGACAGCCCCGGGAGCCGCACATGCACGGGGCGTCGGACGCCTCGGCGGTGCGGATGTGACCGATGTCACCCGCGCCGCCGTCGATGCCCCGGTACAGACCGCCGTCGACCACCATGCCGGCACCTATGCCGGTGGAGACCTTCACCAACAGGAAGGCGGCGCAGTCGGGATGGCCGTGGCGTTGCTCCGCGAGCGCCATCAGGTTGGCGTCGTTCTCGACCAGCACCGGAAGCCCCGGGTCGGTGCCGAGGCGCCCGGCGAGGACGGCGCGCAGACGCTCCGGCAGCGGATGGCCCCCCCAGCCGGGCATGATCGGCGGCTCCACCAGACGACGCGTGAGGGCGTCCACGGGACCGGGAACCGACAGGCCCGCGGCGCAGATTCGGGATGCGGTGACGCCGTCGCGGTGGAGGTTGCGTTCGAGCAATCGGGTGAACCGTTCACCCAGGAGGTCCAACGCGCGGTCGGGACCGTCCGCGATGGAGAGCGGCCCCGCCTGTTCGTCGATCACCCGCCCGGCGAGGTCGAGAAGGGCGACCCGGGCGTTGCGGGTCTCCAGGACCGCGGCGAGCACGAGCGCGTGCGAGGCGTCGAACTCCAGCCGCACGGCGGGGCGTCCACCGGTGGAGGACTCGGCGGGGCCGGGCGTCTCGCGGATCCAGCCCGCCCGCAGGAGGGGTTCCAGTCGACTGCCGACGGTCGAACGGGCGAGGCCGGTGACGCGCTGCAGCTCTCCCCGGGTGGTGGCCCGCCCCCGGCGGATCAACCCGAGCAGATGTCCCGAACTCGCCTGGTTCATCCCGCTGTTCCCCGTCCTCTCCGACGGCGGCGACACCGTCTTCAGCACATCAGGGAAATGTTACGGGAGGACTTTTGACCGTTAAGCCGACGTAACCCTGCGGTATCGTGGGCATAAGCGGTGAAGCCCGACTCCTGTGGAGCACTTCGTGGACAGCGCGAGACCGACGAGCGACGACCTGCCGGATACCGGGGCGGGCCGCCGACCGCCCCTGACCTCCGGCGATTCCCATCGGAAGCGCACGTGCGCCGTCCACGCCCGGACCGGCGCGCCGACGCTCCCCCCGCACCGCGCCCCCGCGTCGCACCGCGGAGGCGCGCCCGGCGTTCGCCGTTTTCCCCGTCCCGCATATGCCCGGGGCGTTCCCGCCGGGCATGTCGGCCCCCCTTCGGCCCCGCGTCCGCGGATTCCGGTGGTGAGTTCCGTCACACCGGACCTCCGACCCGTCCGTGATGCCCGGATCCCCCGCAGCGGGGTCGCCGCATGACGACTCCCACCGGAGCCGCCGGCCCCTCCGGCG
>NZ_VKHS01000364.1 GCF_014141525.1 Streptomyces calidiresistens | reverse complement strand
CCCCTCGGGTTCCCTCCCCGGAACCCCGCCCATCGACGAAATGAGGTAACCCGATGACCGACGGCCGCGTCCTGGTGCTGAACTCCGGTTCGTCCTCGGTGAAGTACCAGATGGTCGACCTGGCCGACCGGTCCCGCCCCGCGGCGGGGATCGTGGAGCGGATCGGGGAGAGGGGTTCGCGACTGCGGCACACCGCGGCCGACGGCACCCGGCGGACGCGCGAGGAGCCGATGCCCGACCACCGGGCCGCGCTGGAGGCGATGGCCGCCGAGTTGGCGGCCGACGGGCTGGGGCCCGACTCCCCCGGCCTGGTCGCGGTCGGTCACCGGGTGGTGCACGGCGGGCGGCGGTTCACCGAGCCGACACTGGTGACGCCGGAGGTGGAGGCGGAGATCGAGCGGCTGGTGCCGTTGGCCCCGCTGCACAACCCGGCGAACCTCACCGGCATCCGCACCGCGCGGGCGCTCAACCCGGATCTGCCGCAGGTCGCGGTCTTCGACACCGCCTTCCACACCACACTCCCCGAGGCCGCCGCCCGGTACGCGATCGACACGGAGGTGGCCGACGCGCACCGCATCCGCCGGTACGGCTTCCACGGCACCTCGCACGCCCACGTCTCGCGGGCCTGCGCCCGGCTGCTGGGTCGGGACCCCTCGGAGGCGAACATCATCGTGCTGCACCTGGGCAACGGTGCCTCCGCCTCGGCGGTGGCCGGCGGCCGGTGCGTGGAGACCTCGATGGGGCTGACCCCGCTGGAGGGTCTGGTGATGGGCACCCGCTCCGGGGACGTGGACCCGGCGGTGGTCTTCCACCTCGCGCGGGTGGCGGGGATGTCGGTGGACGCGATCGACGAGTTGCTCAACCGGCGCTCGGGGCTGATCGGCCTGTGCGGGGACAACGACATGCGGGAGATCCGGCGCCGGATCGAGGCGGGCGGGGAGGACGGCGAGCGGGCCCGTCTGGCCTTCGACGTGTACGTGCACCGGTTGCGGAAATACGTCGGGGCGTACACCGCCGTCCTGGGGCGGGTCGACGCGATCGCCTTCACCGCCGGTGTCGGGGAGAACTCCGCCGAGGTGCGGGCGGCGGTCGTCGCCGGTATGGAGGAGGGACTGGGGCCGGTGGTGGATCCGGAGCGCAACGCGCGCCGGGAGGACGGGCCCCGGATCATCTCCCCGGAGTACGCTCGGGTCGCGGTCGCCGTGGTTCCGACGGACGAGGAACTGGAGATCGCCGTGCAGGCGCACGCGCTGGTGACCGGCTGACCGTTCCGGGGCCCGGCGGGCCGGCCGCCGTACCGGTGCGTCCGGGGGCGTGCCACGGACCGGGGTCCCCGGACCGGGACCGTTCCCCGCCTTCGCCACCAGGATTATTCCCCGGCTGAACAAACGATAGGATCGTTCCCATGCGCCGTTCCAAGATCGTCTGCACCCTGGGCCCCGCCGTGGACTCCTACGATCAGCTGAAGAATCTGATCGAGGCCGGCATGAACGTGGCCCGTTTCAACATGAGCCACGGCAGTCACCCCGAACACGAGGGCCGGTACCAGCGCCTGCGCAAGGCGAGCGAGGAGACCGGACGGGCCGTCGGCGTGCTCGCGGACCTCCAGGGGCCGAAGATCCGACTGGAGACCTTCGCCGAGGGCCCGGTCGAGCTGGTGCGCGGCGACCAGTTCACCATCACCACCGAGGACGTCCCCGGCGACCGGACGATCTGCGGCACCACCTACAAGGGCCTGCCCGGGGACGTCACCAAGGGCGAGACCATCCTCATCAACGACGGCAACGTCGCCCTCCAGGTCACCGAGGTCGAGGGCCCGCGGGTGCACACCATCGTCATCGAGGGCGGGGTGATCTCCGACCACAAGGGGATCAACCTGCCCGGCGTGGCGGTCAACGTCCCGGCGCTGTCCGAGAAGGACGTCGAGGACCTGGAGTTCGCCCTGCGGATGGGCTGCGACATGGTCGCGCTCTCCTTCGTGCGCAACGCCGACGACGTGCGCGACGTGCACGCCGTCATGGACCGGGTCGGACGGCGCGTCCCGGTGATCGCGAAGGTGGAGAAGCCGCAGGCCGTCGAGAACATGGAGGAGGTCGTCCTCGCCTTCGACGGCGTGATGGTGGCGCGCGGCGACCTCGCCGTGGAGTACCCCCTGGAGCGGGTGCCGATGGTGCAGAAGCGCCTGATCGAGATGTGCCGCCGCAACGCCAAACCCGTGATCGTCGCCACCCAGATGATGGAGTCGATGATCACCAACTCCCGGCCCACCCGCGCCGAGGCCTCCGACGTGGCCAACGCCATCCTGGACGGCGCCGACGCGGTCATGCTCTCCGCGGAGTCCTCGGTCGGGCAGTACCCGATCGAAACCGTGCGCACCATGTCCCGGATCGTGGTGGCCGCCGAGGCCGAGCTGCTCTCCCGGGGCCTGCAGCCGCTGGTGCCGGGCAAGAAGCCCCGCACCCAGGGCGGTTCGGTGGCCCGCGCGGCCTGCGAGATGGCCGACTTCCTCGACGGCAGGGCCCTGGTCGCCTTCACCCACTCCGGCGACACCGCCCGGCGGCTCTCCCGCTACCGGGCGATCCAGCCGATCCTCGCCTTCACCACCGAGGAGTCCACCCGCAACCAGCTGACCCTCAGCTGGGGCGTGGAGACCTTCGTGGTGCAGCACGCCGACCACACCGACGAGATGGTGCGGATGGTCGATTCCGAGCTGCTGAAGCTCAACCGCTTCCACGAGGGCGACGTGATGATCATGACGGCGGGCTCCCCGCCCGGCGTGGCCGGCACCACCAACATGGTGCGGGTGCTGCACCTGGGCCGCGACAACTGATCCCCCCTCGGGCCGGACGAACCGAACACCCCGTCCGTCCGCTCTTCGAACGGCGGCCCCGCACCGGGTCCACCCGTCCCCCTCGGAACGGGCCCCGGGCGGGGCCCCGTCGTGCGCGGGGTCCCGCCCGGGGCGTCGGCGCGGACGGCGCCCCGCGCCGGCACCGGTGACGGGAGCCGGGGCGGCCCGGGCCGGGATGGGACGGGGATGGGGCCGGCCGACGGCGGGTCACCTCCGGGTGGTGTACTGCCGCATCCCCGGGATCGTCAGCTCCCCGCCGAACTGCCCCGCCTGGGTCACCAGCACATCGGTGAAGTGCGCGAACGGCAGGTCCAGCGGCGGCTCGTGGAGCGGGTCGAAGACGATCGGGATCAACCCGAACAACCGCCCCTCCAATCGCTCCGTGTACATGGTGACCCGGCCGTTGCGGAAGGTGGAGTTGCTGCCGCGTGCCGCCTGCACGTGGTAGTTCAGCCCGTCCGGCGCCTGCACGATCTGGTGCAGGTCACCGATGTCCAGCCGGTCGGCGGTGAACTTCAGCGCCTGCTTGGTGGAGCCGTTCGCCGTGGTCAGGTTGACCACCCCGTGGTACTTCAGCCCGTTGAGGGTCAGCGAGCGGGCGTCCAGGAGCCAGGGTCGGTCGGCGACCACCACGGGGGTGACCTCGTCGGTCCCGGCCCGACGGACGGTCTCGGGGCAGGGGAAGGGGACCTTTCCCCCGGCGTCCGGGGCGAAGGGGTCATCCTCCGCGGCGTCCTCCCCTCCGACGTCTCTTCCTCCGGCGTCGGTTCCGGCATCGGGGGCGTCACCGGGCTCGGTGGACGCCTCCCCGGCGGGCTCGCCGGCCCCACCCGACCCGCTCCCACCGGTGGTCCCGGTCGAGGGCCCGTCGGACGGCGGCCCCGTCGGGGCCGGCCGGGCGGCGGGCCCACCGCCCGGGGCACCGTCGCCGACGGCGCCGCCGGCCTCTTCGGGGGTCGTCGGCGGGGCGTCCGCGCCGGAGCCCTCCTCCACCGGGCCGGGCGCCCCGGTCGGCTCCGTGCCGTCGGTACCGGTGCTCCGGGAGCCGCCGGTCACCAGGTCGCTCAGGCCCTCGCCGATGCCGCGCAGGGCGTCGCCGATCCCGAGGGGGTCGAGGCGGTCGCGGAGCGCGGGGGCGTCCTCGTCGGTCTCCGCGGTGTCCCCGGCTTCCCCGGTGTTTCCGGCCCGCCCGGGCCCGGGCACCGGATCGGTCGCGGACTCCCCGCTCCCCTCCCCCGCCGGCACGGTGTCCGGCTGCGGCGGGGCGGTGGGCCCCGGCGGAGGCGAGAGGACGTCGCCGGTCGGGGCACCGGCCGCCGGGCCGTCGCCGTCCCCGCCCCGGCCGGCGGTCCGCGCCGGGGGCGGACCCGTTTCCGCCGGCCCGGTGTCGTCGGTGTCCGGTGTCCGCTCGTCCCCCGTGCCGTCGGCGGTGTCGTTCCCCGCCCCGGGCTCGGCGGGGTCGGGCTCGGCGGGGTCGGGATCGGCCCCGTCGGCCGGCGGCTCCCCCGCCTCCGCCGGATCGGACATCTCCACGCAGGGGCCCTCCCGGAAGGGACTGTCCACCGTCGGGTCCGCCCGGGCGACCCCCGGCGTGAGGCCCATGCCGAGCATCAGGACCGAGGGCATCGCCACCAGGGCGGCGGTGCGGGTCCGGGGCCGGGCGTGCCGGCCGCGCCGCTTGGGGTGGACGCCCGGGGACTCACCGCTCACGGGACCGCTCCTCCCGGTCTCCGAACCCCTCCGGAGTCCCGGGGAGAACGCCGGTCCCGGTGGAAGCGGTGTCGGTCGGCGATCCGGCGGGGTCGCGGCCGAACCCGTCGAGGGCGCTGCCGGTGCCCGGGGCGGGCGGGGACATCCGGATCATCGGCTCGTCGCCGATCGCCGGCGCGCTCCCGTCACCGGTCGGTCCGACCGCCGCTCCGCGACCGTCGGCGGAACCGGACGTCTGCGCCGCATCCACCTCTTCCGTGCCGTCCCCGTCGTCCTCCTCCCCCGGTGCCCAGGCGATGCTCAGACCGCCGCCGATCAGGCCGAGGAGGAAACCGACCACGAAACCGCCGAAGTTGGAGACGACCAGGGAGACCAGCGAGAGCATGATCGTCGCCACGCCCGCGAAGACCCGGGTGGCGGGCTGGAGCCACATCCCCAGGCCGAGCGTGATCAGCAGGACCCCGATCACCAGGGAGCCGGCGCCCGCGGTGGTCGCGATGCGGATGGTCAACTCGCCCATCGTCAGGTTGGCGTACGGGAACCAGGCGATGGGCAGCCCGGCGAGGACGGTCAGCAGCCCGGCCCAGAAGGGACGCCGCCAACGCCAGTACCGGAAGGCGAGGCGGGCCCGGACGAGTCGGGTCCGGAGGGTGGGACGGTCGTCGACGGGACCGTTCGGGCGCGGGGACGACGCTTCGGTGATGCTCATGGGAGGTGCTCCCGGAAGAGACGGGGGGCGAGGGGTCACGGG
>NZ_VKHS01000363.1 GCF_014141525.1 Streptomyces calidiresistens | reverse complement strand
GACGACCCCCCGCCGGGCCCGGACGCGGCGGCTCCACCCGGGCCGCGCGCCCCTCCGCCGGCGGCCCCCGGCACCGGCGACGCCGCGCGGGAGCCGGCCCCGTTCTCCTCGTCCTCGCCGTGGTGGTCGCCCTCACCACCGGGTGGCCGCTGCTGTCCGCCGCCGTGAGCGTCACCACGCCCCTCGACGAGGGCACCGGTCTCCGCCTGGAGGCGCCGCGCGGGGCCGACGCCCGCCTCACCGTGCACGGCACCGGTTGGGAACTGCACCGCCCCGCCGTCCTCCCCGGCGCCGGCTGGTCCCTGAGCCGGGGCGACGTCCGGTTCGAGGCCCGGCCGGTGGTACCCGTCGAGGACACCCCGCGCGCCCCGGCGGAGCTCCCCGCGGCCCTGTGGAACGGCCTGGACCGGCTCGTGCGGATCGCCGACCCCGACGCGCGACTGGGGGAGCCGACCGACACCGAAACCCTCGGCGGGCTGCCCGCTCTGACCGGCCCCCTGGAACGGGAGGGCTGTACGGGTGCCGCCTGGGTGATCCCCGCCCCGGACGCCGTCAACGCCGTGCAGATCACCGCGACCGACTGCGGAACGGGCGACGGCGACGCGCCCGCGGACCTCCCGCCGGAGGTCGAACGCACCGCCCTGAGCACCGGTTTCCCCGGGCTTCGCACCGACGGCCGGCCTCCGCTTCCCCTCGCGCCGCCCCCGTACGCCGCGCCCCGCGCCCCACCGGCGGGCGCCCCGGGGGACGGCGGCCCCGTCCGCGCCGACCGACCGGCGCCGCCCGCCCCCGCGGGGGCGGCGTGACCTCCCGCCGGGTCCCCCTGCGGGAACGTCCCGTCCCGCCGGCCCAGCGCCCGGCCGGCAGCCGACTCGCCCGCCTGGTGCTGTTCCTCGGTTGCCTGGTCGGCCTCGCGATCCTCGTGCACACCTTCCTGCCGGTGGTCCGGGTCCTCCCCCGGGCCGCCGAGCTCGCGACGGTGCTCCTGGTGCCCGCCCTGTTTCTCGGTTTCGCCCTGCTGCGCCGGATCACCCCCGTCGTCGCCCCCGCCCTCACCCCGTGCCTGGCGGCGACCGCCTGGGGCGCGACGGCCGCCACCGGCTGCGCCATCCTCGCCAACACCGGACTGATCGGCGTCTGGACACGGGCCATCGGCCCCACCGACACCGACCGGTGGGGCGCGGCCCTGACCGCGCCGCTCAACGAGGAACTGCTCAAGGTCGCCGGGGTGGCGCTGGTCGCCCTGGCCGCGCCCCGTCACGTGCGCGGCCCGATCGACGGCTTCGTCATGGGCGGCCTGGTCGGCCTCGGCTTCCAGATGACCGAGAACTGGATTTACGCCGTCAACTCCGTGATCGTCGCCGGCGGCACCGCGCAGGCCGTGCCCGTGGCGGAGACCGTGGCGGTCCGGGTCGGGGTCACCGGGTTCGGCTCGCACTGGGCGATGACCGCCGTCGCCGGCACCGGTGTGGGCCTGCTGGCCGCCCGGACGGGCACCTCCCTGCTCCGCCGCCTGCCGGGCGCCGCGCTGTGCCTCCTGGCCGCCATGGCGCTGCACGCCTTCTTCGACGCCCCCGTCCCGGCCGACCTGCCGGCTCTCGCCGCGAACCTCCTGCACGCCGGCACGGTGTTCCTCGCGGCGCTCCTCCTCTACCTCGTGCTGCGGAGCCGCTACCGGGCCCGGCTGCGGGCCTGCGCGCGCCGCACCGGGCTGTCGGAGGACCTGCTGACCCGCCGCTCCCGCCGCCGCGCGCTGCGGCCGATCGCGCGCGGCATCCAGCGCGAGCGGGTGGCCTCCGAGCAGCGCACCGACCTCCTGCGCCTGACCGGCTGCGCCCACGGCCCCCGCATCCGCTGACCCCGGGCCCGGCGGCTCCGGCGCGAGCACGACCCGTCGATGCCGCTCGCACCCGGAAGGGGAGTGACGAGGTGCCCGTCCGCCCCGAGGTCGGGGACCTGATCGAGTCGGGAACGCTTCCCTCCGAGGAGGCCGACGAGGAGGAGATCCGGAACGCACAGGGTCTGTTGGAGCGCGTCACCCCGCCGGTGTCCGACGAGGAGGCCGTGCGCCTCGCCGCGCTCTTCGGCCCCGACGGGTGTTACGGGCTCGCGTGGGCCCTCCCGCACCTGGTGGAGAGCGCCCCCGGGGCCGCGTCCGCGACCTACCCGAACCCCGGGGGCAACGAGTGGGTGGACCTGTTGAACGCCCGCGTCCGGGCGGGCCGGGAGCGTGCCGGGGGCAAGGACGGGAGCTCGTCCTCCTCCGGCCGCCTCCGGCCGATGAACCCCGCCGGGTGCTCCCCGCCCGCGCACCGAACGACGCACCGAACGGCGCGGAGGACGGCACGGCCGCCCGGGGGTGCTCAGCCGCTCCCCGTCAGGGGTGCGTGGTGCCACATGAAGGGCCTGCTCCACACGTACGCGCCGCCGCAGAAGACGTAGCCGGAGAGGAGTGCCCAGTACCCGGCGAGCGCGAGTCCCGCATCACCGGCCGGGATCAACCCCTCCACCATCGCGGCCAGGAGGGCGAGCGTCGCGGCCGAGCCGCCGACCAACCACCACGCCTCCGGACGCTCGCGCCCCTTCCGCCGGAGCACCCTCACCGTGACGATCACCCCGACCAGGACGACCACCGGCAACGGCGCGGAGACCATGGCCAGTGGGAAAGTCCACCGCAGCGCGGTGGCCGTCCCGCCATCCCACACCCATGACCACAGGAGGGTGGTCACCAGGGCGAGCAACCACGCCACCGGCGCGGTGGCCAACAGGAGCAGCACCATCCCGCCTCGCGTCACCCCCGGCGCCCCGGTCCCGTGCCCCGACGGGCTGCCGCCGTTTCTCCCGTTCATCGCCTCCCCCTTTCCGGGGCCGGTGTCGTCACCGACCTCCGTGTCATCGACGATCACAGGCGGAAAAAGAGCCACGCCGCCGTCGGAATACCGACGGCCACGAGGGGCGCGGCCCACCATCCGCCGTACGGGAGGCCCGTCGCCGCCCGGTGCACGCCGGTGAGCAGGCGGGCGTTGACCGTAGCCGCCACCGCGCAGAAGACCAACCAGAGGGGTTCGAAGAGCAGGGGCGGGGACTCGACCCGGAAGTCGTGCCCGAACGCCAAGTAATAGAGGTGGGCGAGACCGGTCGGCCGGGCGAGCACCACGACCGGTTGGGTCCACGGCGCGCACAGCAGAACGACGAGGAAGCGGGGCACTCATCCCGACTCACCGAACACGCCGAAGGCGTCCGGTGATGCCCACGGCACGAGGACCGCCACCACCGCGAGGTACACCCGTGCGGCCGGCACCTCCACCGCTCCGGACACCACCCGGCGCACCGGGTCCCGCACCCCGCTCACGCGCTTCCGCACGTCCCGGACACACCCCGCCCCGATCGCCACGACGGCCCCTCCCCCGGCCCGGACACCGGGCCGGTCCGCAGCGTATCGACGCGCCTCCGCCCGGAGCCCGGCGGGGAGGTGGACGGCGCTTCCCTTCCCAACCTCGGCACCGGGCCCCCGACCCCGTGCTCATCAGAGGTCGAAGATCCCCTCCCTGACACACCATTCGGCGAAACCCCCCACTTGGAAGGGAAGACGATAATCGCCCCTGATCAGGTCGTCCGCCAGTGCGGAGACCAGGGGCACCGTCAGGAGCCCCGCCCGAATCGCGTCGCACAACAACCCGAGAGTGCGGCGTACCCTGACGGGCCGCCCCCGGGTGGCTTCCACGGCCACCCGGTCATCGACCACCGCCACGGCGCCCGGCAGATTCTCGGCGAGGGCGAGCACCCCGCACTCACCGATGTTGCGCCCATCCGAACCCACCAGCCGCCGTTCGTAGTGGACGAACGACTCCCACTGCGGGGGCGTGTCGATCGGAACGGTTTCGATCCAGTCGGCATCGAGGACGCAGCGCAGGGTGTGGTACTTCTCCGACCCCTCGCGCAACTCCTTCTCGACGACATCGGGAATCACCACGCGGTGTTCCTTCAATACGCTCTTGAGAACTCCCAACCATTGGGCGTGCGCGAAATGGCTCAGGGGTCCGGTGTCCAACACATACGCGAGGCGGGCATCGGTCACGAGATGACTTCCCACATCTCCGCTTCCGGAGCGGGCGGGAGGTCGGGGAGGGAGTCCCGGTCGAAGCTGCCGAGAAGCAGGTCGAGAGCGCGGTCGGAGGTGATCACCTCACGGCGATAGAGCTTCAACACCGCCTGCTCGTAGGCACGCGGCAACGCCACCGGGGCCAGTTCGTCCCTGACCACGAGGTTCTTCTCCACGATGTCGGCCCGCTTGGTGCGCACCCGACGGATGGCGTCCGCCCGGGACCCATCGATCAGGTCGAGTTCGAGGAGTCTGCGGGCCAGGGTCGCCATGTCCACCCCGTAGTGGCCGGCCGCATGCACAGCGGCGTCCCGCATCGTCTCCCCGGGACGGTCCACCCACTCCACCCAGCGCGCCCGGAGGTCGTCGGCCGGCAGCAGGAGCGCCCGGGCGAAGCGATCCAGCGCGGCCTCGATCCCTTGGTCGTCCTCCGATGTCGCGACCCGCCAATCCACCGAGAACTGATCGGCGACGAGGTAATGCCCCAACTCGTGTGCGACGGCGAGGCGGCGACGGCCGACCCGCCAATGTCCGTTGACCAGCGCCACACCGCCGTGTCGCAACAGCACCGTCCCGGCGTCGGCACCGTCCCCGAGGTCGAGGGAGAACACCAACAACCCCACGCCGGCGACCAGTCGCGACAGTTCGCGCGCCGGCTGCCGCGGCTGCAGGCCGAGCAGGCGGCGACCGACGGCGGCCAACTCCTCCGCCTCCGTCATCGTGGTCGGGCGGGGGAGGGGGTTCGGCTGTCCCGCCACCAGTTCGGGGCAGTGGGAGGTGACGAACTCGGCGTCCCGCACCAGGGCATCGAGCGCCCTGTCGATGACCTGTGCGGCCACGCCGGGCCGGGCTCCCCGGTAGGAGGTGAGCGCGGGCGGGGCCTCGGCGACGAACCATTCCATGCGCCGCTTGAGCTCGCGGGCGATTGCGAGGAGCTCCACGGCCGTCACCCGCCGAGTGCCCGACTCGATCTTCGCCAGCGCCGTGCGGTCCATCCCTATCGCGGCGGCCAGCTGTGCCTGGGTGAGGCCGTGTTCCGTTCTGGCCTCGGCGACACGCACCCCAATCTCCATGTGTGCGAAGTTAGCACAACGGGCGACCATCGTCACACGGAGGATCCATTTGGTGACGGAAAGGCTTCCACCGGGGAAGACCGGGGCAGCGGGCCTCCTCCTCCGTCCGACGACTGGTCGGCGTCGCCGCCTGACGCGTCACCCCGCTCGCGCGCTTCCGCAACTCCCGGACACACCCCGCCCC
>NZ_VKHS01000362.1 GCF_014141525.1 Streptomyces calidiresistens | reverse complement strand
CCACACCTACCCCCACAACCCCACCATCTGGACCGACCCCCTCGGACTCGCACCCTATCCGGCGGGGTTGACGGATGAAGGTGAAGATTATGTACGTCGGCGTCACATGCCAGGGGGGTCAGAAAACACCAGCGACAAAAGCACCTTCAAAGAAGGAGTTGATCTTGACGCTTTGGTTGACCATTCGAATTCCTACCCCGCGAGTGGTCCCAATAAAAATGGTAGATGGGAGCGGGAGGCGGAGTGGTTCGAAATCGTGGGAAGTACGTCCAGGGACTCCGGGGCGCTTCCCACGAAAAGGTACAGGGTGGTTCAGGATGAATGGGGCGGAGTGATCACTATGCATCCCATCCCCTAATGGAATGACAGTTTCCGACCAGAGGGAGGTTTCGTGGGTTGCGCCGTGTATCTTGAAAATCAAGTTCACAAGCGGGAGTATGCCGGCTCGGAAGTGAGTGAAAAATTTTCTCTCATACTAGCCGAGTCCGGAGAGGGTGGGCTGCTTCGCTATGTTGACCCTTACGGGGATACAATTTTCAATGTTCCCCAGTTGTACGATCTGATTGAAGAGGTCAACGATATTTCGGCTGCCAGTCCGGAAGTGAGGGAGGCCGCCAATCTTGTGATCGAAGTAATTTGGCGTGTAATTCGCCGGCGAGGCTATCTTGCCATCTTGGGAGACTGATGCGGCTGAATATCCGGCATTCTTCCTCCTGCCTCTCCGTGAGTAGAGGCCCAGGTGAGAGATCGTCGGGGTGGTGAGGAACTAAAAATTCACCGGTAAGTCGGCGGGCTTTGCCCCGAACGCTACCGTTCGTTGCCGTTCTCCCATGCCTCGGCCACCTTGTCGTAAGGCATTAAGGCGCTTTCCAGTACCAGACGCGGCTGCCTCTTGGCCCGGCAGTGTTGGAGAACCTGGTGCAGATCCGGGGCGCGCTCGGCGAGGATTTTATCTTCCTCGACGGGTAATAATAAGCGATAGCTCTGGAATTCCTCCAAGAGAGGTTTATTTACTTGACGGCCGAGGTCAAGGGGGTTCCTGGACTCTCTCAGAGACTTTTCTCGTCAATGGTTGTGGTTGCTTCGCCATCTGAGAAGTGGGACGCAGTGGTCACTTCTGGGCGGTGATTGGTTACTCGGCCGCCATCCGGAGGAACTCGCGGACATCGGCGGCCAGGTGACGCATGTCCTCTCCGGCCGCGTGAACGGTGGTGCAGGAGAAGTCCCACGGGCGCTTGATGTCCGTTCCGGACAGGGTCCACGTCAGGTGGACGCGGCCCCGGGAGCGGTGTTCCGCCGAGACACGCAGCGAGTGGTCCGGCGAGTCCCATATCCGGGTGCTCTTCCAGCCCCGGAAATCCTCGGCGAGAGAGAAGAAGAAATCACCGGGGCCGTCCCCGATTCAGACGCGGACCGGTGTCTCCACTCGTCCCCACTCGCCCCGGGCGGTGACCAGGAAGTCGAGCATGAGCTCATCGCCGAAAGGGCGCCCGGGCCCGGAGAGGATAAGGGCGGCCGAGGGGGAGTCGAGGCTCCCCCCTTTCACGATCGGTCCGCCGTCGGGGTCGTCCGTCAGCATCGGGGCAGCGTAGAAGCCGCCGAGGCGTGGAGGACAGCCGTTTCCCGGTGATCGGGCCGTGGGGATCCCCGTGGGGCGGTCGGCTCCGCATGTCCGCCGTCCACCGCCCCGGTCCGCCCCGAAAACCCGTCGCGCCGACCACCCCCCGCCGGCCAGACTGGCCGCATGTCACGGAGCGATCCCCCGGAGGTGCCGCTCACCGGCGGGAACGTCAGCGCGGGCGTGGTGCGTGTCGGGGACACCGTCCGTCGCCCCGCCGGGCCGTGGACACCGGCCGTGCACGCCCTTCTCCACCACCTGCACGCCGTCGGCTTCACCGCCGCGCCGCGCCCGCTCGGCATCGACGAGCGGGGACGGGAGGTGCTGACCTTCGCCCCCGGCGAGCCCGTGTGGCCCGACCGGTTCGACCTCCTCGACCCGACGGAGCGCCTGGCCCGGGTCGGTCGACTCATCCGCGCCTTCCACGACGCCGTGCGCGACTTCACGCCCCCGCCCGACGCCCGCTGGCAACGACTCATCCCCGCCGAGGGCGAACCGGAGATCATCGCCCACCACGACCTCGCGCCGTGGAACCTCGTGGCCGACGGCGGCGCGGCCTGGACGTTCATCGACTGGGACGCCGCCGCCCCCGGCACCCGTCTGTGGGACCTCGCCTACGCCGCCCACGGCTTCGTTCCGCTCTCCGCCGATGCCGCCCTGCGCGAGCGGGGCGCGGGCCCCGACCACCGGTTGCGGACGCTGATCGACGCCTACGGCCTCGTTGAGGCCGAACGCCGCGCCCTGGTGCCGGTGTTGGCCCGCCGCGCCCGTTCGATGCACGACTTCCTGCGGGAACGCGCCGCACTCGGCGAACAGCCGTGGGCGCGCCTGTGGCGGGAGGGCCACGGCGGGGTGTGGTGGAACGACGCCGAGTGGACCGAGCGGCACGAGGCCCGGTGGCTCCGGGCCCTCCTCGGCTGAACGTCCACCCGGCGGCGGTGCTCCCACCCGCCCCGGCGGGCGGCGGTCAGGAATCGAGGACGGCGGCGATGCCCTCGATCTCCACGAGCTGGTCGTCGTAGCCGAGGACGGTGACGCCCATCAGGGTGCTGGGCACGTCGTGGTCGCCGAAGGCGTCCCGCACGACCTCCCAGGCGGCCACCAGGTCCTCCTGTCGGTTGGAGGCAACGAGCACCCGGGTGCTGATGACGTCCTCCAACGAGGCGCCGGCCGCCTCCAGCGCGACCCGCATGTTCTCCACGGCCTTCGCGGCCTGCCCGGCGTAGTCCCCGACGGCGGCCGTCGAGCCGTCCTCGTTCAGCGGGCAGGCACCGGCGAGGAAGATGAGCCGCGCCTCGGGCGGGGCGGTGGCGGCGTAGGCGTACTCGGCGACATCGGACAGGGCGTTGGCTCGGATCAGCTTCACGGCACGGGCCACGGTCTGGTCGGTCCCTTCATCGGGGTGTTCGGGGTGGTCAGGGTGTTCGAGGTATTGGGGGTGTCGGGGCCCGGCCATCCTGTAGGACCCCGAGGGGTGTTGCCTCTGTTGCGGGCCGGGGCCCGGTGCCGGTCGGTCCCGGCGGGCGATGACGATGATCTCGGGGCTCTCGGCGGTGAGGGGGGAACGGTCCCACCAGCCGTAACGGGCCTCCACGATCAGGCCGGCCTCCTCCAGGAACCGGGTGAGGGTGTCGGCGTCGAGAAACCGGAGGGTGCTGCGGCTGGTCTCCGGGCCGTCCAGGGAATCGGCGGTGAAGGTGGTCGTGAAGCTCACCAGCTCTCCCTCGACGGGGGTGTCCACCCGGTGCTCGCACCGCGCCCGGAAGCCGTTCGGGTCCACGACCTCGCGGGGGTGGTCGGGTGTCCAGCGCTCCCACGCGCGGGCGGCCGGGTTGCGGGTCTCGAAGGCGAACCGGCCACCGTCCACGAGCGCGGTCCGGACGGCGGCGAGGGCGGCGCGCACCTCGTCGTCGGTGAGGAAGACCTGGAAGGCGTGACCGGTCATGACGACCAGGTCGAACTCCCGGTCGTGGGGGACGGTCGTGAGGTCCCCGTGCACCCACTCCACGCCGGCGCCGGTCCCGTCGCCCGCGGCACGGCCCACGTCCAACATGGCGGCGGCCGGGTCGAGCCCGCGCAGCCGGCCGGTGTGGCCGACCTCGCGGGCCCGACGCAGCAACAACCCGGTGCCGCACCCCACGTCGAGGACCGAGGACGCCTCCATGACGAGGTCGAGGTAGAAGGCATCGTCCGGGGAGCAGTTCCAGGGGTAGAGCACGTCGTACAGTTCGGCGAGCTTCCGTTCGGAGAACAGGCGATCGACCATGCCCCCCAGCATCCCGGGGTGGTCAATCGGTTTTTCCGAGCCGGGAGTTCAGACGCGGCTCGGAGTCGCGGGGCTCTCCGCCTTGAGGGCCGTGACCAGCCCGCGCAGCCGCGCCGGCGTCGTGGTCAGCACCCGCCCCGGCGCCTCGCTCTCGCGTATCAACACCGCCTCGGGTGTCCGAGCCACCTCGACGCACTCCACTCCGTTGGTGGAGAAGGAAGACTTCTGCCACTCCTGGTGAGTCATCTTCACCGATCCTTTCTCAGCGTGTGGATGATGCTCTCGATGAGCAGCATCGTTTCCTGAGGGGTGAGTGAAATTTCCTGAACTCTCTTCAGGATAGCCCTGTACTTCTCCAAGTGGCTCTCGGCATCCAGGAGGACGTTCCCGTGCGGAACCTCCAAATGAACGGTGTCCAGCCTCTCCACATCTCCTGCTGCATACACGGTTGAAATGCCGGTATTGGGAAAGATTCCGGCATTGAATGGGATTGCCCTGATCGTGACGTTGTGTCGCTCGGAGCACTCCCGCAGATATTCCGCTTGTCCAAGCGCCACCACCGGGTCGTGGCTGATGAAACGCAGGGCGGCCTCGTGTATCAAGAACATGCAGTGAGGGGGGTCGTTCTTGTCGAGTACGTCTCGGCGCCTCATCCGGAATGAAAGGCGTTGACGCAACATGGTGGGCTCTGGCCGTGGAACATCGCTCAGTAGAACCCCTTTCGCGTATTCTTCTGTTTGAAGAATTCCCGGGATGTGCAAAATTTGTACTGTGAGGATTCTCCGGGTGTGATGTTCGAGCTCTGCCAGGCTGAGGGCGGCGGTGGGCATGCTTTCCCGATAGTGCTCCCACCAGCCTTTTTCTCTCAGGGTGGCCATCTTTGCCAAGGCGTCGATGTACGGGCGATCGGTGCATGAGTAGATGGCAGCCAGAGTGCGGAGGCGTTCTTCGCTGATTCCGAAGCGGCCGGCTTCGAGGTTGCTGATGCCTGTTCGATTGGTTCCCAGTGCCTCGGCTGCTGCCAGGGGACTCATGCCTGCTCGCTCGCGCATCTTGCGCAGTTCGGTGCCGAGGCGGCGCTGGCGAGCGCTCGGTGCTGCTCTGGGGGGCATGGCTCATCCTCTCCGGTCGCTTGGCATCGTTTCACGACACAAAAATCAAACAGACGTGCCGTTTTATCTTTTGAGTGACTGCGTAGAAAAATTTATACGGCTTGCTCTACGGTGGGCATTGTTACCGAGAGTCCTCCGGTGAATCCGCAGTGCAGTCGCGCTCGGTGGGGCGCGACCGGGCCACGGTGGGGAGCTCTCGGCTGCCGATGTGACCAACGAGCGCAGAGGAGTCAGGACATGACGATCGCCGTTCTCGACGCGGGTGACGTGACCGTGGAGCCGTCCGACGCGGTGCGGGAGTACCGATTGTGCGTACCCAGCGCGGCCGAGGCGCCGCGACTGGCGCGCAATCACGTGGCGGAGGTGCTGGGCGGGGAGGGCTGGGAG
>NZ_VKHS01000361.1 GCF_014141525.1 Streptomyces calidiresistens | reverse complement strand
CCCCCGAACTCCTGGAGCGGGTCGCCGCCCTGCCCCCGGC
The DNA here is from genome assembly GCF_014141525.1 of Streptomyces calidiresistens. Lineage (GTDB taxonomy): Bacteria > Actinomycetota > Actinomycetes > Streptomycetales > Streptomycetaceae > Streptomyces > Streptomyces calidiresistens. The sequence continues at coordinate 5,358 of NZ_VKHS01000361.1, read as the reverse complement.
CGACGACACCCCCGACATCGACGAGCGCCGGGCCGCCCGACCCGAGGAGTCCTACGGCCTGCGCCGCCTGCTGAGCGGCCTGGGCCGACCACTGCTGTTCGCCCTGCTGCTGGTCATCGCCGACGCCGGCGCCGCCCTGCTGCTGCCGATCCTCATCCGGCACGGCATCGACGAGGGCGTCACCCGGGGCGCCCTGGAGGGTGTCGTGACCGCCGCCGCGATCGCGCTGGGCGTGGTACTCGCCCAGTGGCTCGTGCAGTACGGCGGCCTGCGGGCCGTGGGCCGCACCGGTGAACGCGCCCTGTACGCGCTGCGCACCAAGATCTTCGCGCACCTCCAGCGGCTCGGCCTGGACTACTACGAGCGCGAGCTGACCGGCCGCGTGATGACCCGGATGACCACCGACGTCGACGCCCTGACCACCTTCCTGCAGACCGGGCTGGTGCAGGCGCTGGTGTCGATCATGACCTTCCTCGGCATCCTGGGCGCCCTCGTGGTCATCGACCCGCAGCTCGCCCTGGTGGTGCTCGCCACCCTCGTGCCGCTGATCATCGGCACCGTCTTCTTCCGCCGGGCCAGCGTGAAGGCGTACGAGCTGGCCCGCGAACGGGTCGCCGGCGTCAACGCCGACCTCCAGGAGAACGTGTCCGGCCTGCGTCTGGTGCAGGCGTCCCGCCGCGAGGCCGCCGCCGAGGCCCGGTTCGCCGAGCGCTCCGACGGCTACCGGCGCGCCCGGGTGCGGGGGCAGTGGCTCATCTCGATCTACTTCCCCTTCGTGCAGCTGCTCGCGACCGTGGCCACCGCCGGGGTGCTGGTGCTCGGTTCGGGTCGGGTCGCCGCCGGCACCCTGACGGCCGGCGCCCTGGTCGCGTACCTGCTGTACATCGAGCTGTTCTTCGCCCCGGTGCAGCAGCTCTCCCAGGTCTTCGACGGCTACCAGCAGGCCACCGTCTCGCTGGGCCGCATCCAGGAACTGCTGCGCGAGCCGACCTCCACCCCGCCGCCCGCCGACCCGCTGCCGGTGGACCGGCTGGAGGGCGGGATCCGCTTCGAGAAGGTCGGCTTCCGCTACGGCACCGCTTCCTCGAACGCCCCCGACGCGCTGATCGACGTGGACCTCACCATCCCGGCCGGGCAGACCGTCGCCTTCGTCGGCGAGACCGGTGCGGGCAAGTCCACCCTGGTCAAGCTGGTGGCCCGGTTCTACGACCCCACCTCCGGCGCCGTCCTGGTGGACGGCCGGGACGTCCGCGACCTGGACCCCACCGGCTACCGCCGCCGGCTGGGTGTCGTGCCGCAGGAGTCCTACCTGTTCGCCGGCACGGTCCGCGACGCCATCGCCTACGGGCGACCCGACGCGACCGACGCCGAGGTGGAGGCGGCGGCCCGGGCGGTCGGCGCGCACGACATGATCGCCCGCCTGCCGGGCGGCTACCTGCACCCCATCGCCGAACGGGGCCGCAACCTCTCCGCCGGCCAGCGCCAGCTCATCGCCCTGGCCCGCGCCGAACTGGTCGACCCCGACATCCTGCTGCTGGACGAGGCCACGGCGGCGCTGGACCTGGCGACGGAGTCGCTGGTCAACGAGGCCACCGACCGGCTCGCCAAGCGGCGCACCACCCTGGTCGTAGCCCACCGCCTGACCACGGCGGCCCGGGCGGACCGGGTGGTGGTCCTGGACGGCGGACGGGTCGTGGAGGACGGCACCCACGCCGACCTCCTGGCCGCCGGCGGCCGGTACACCGAGCTGTGGCGCAGCTACACCGGTGAGCCGGTCGGCGCGACCCCCGGCGCCTGACGGGGGTCGGGCCCGTCACCTCACGGAGGCGGGCCCGCCGACCCCGCTGACCGGAGCCCGGCTCCTTCGGTCTTTCTTGTGCTGCGCTTGTTCCGACAAGCCCCGGTGGACCGCTGATTCCGGTGATCGGGTCGCCGGGGCCGAGACGTGACGTGGCGTGATCGGGCGGGTTCCGTCGCCGTCCCGCGCCCTCCGGTTCCGGGTCGCCGGGGAGGTGCCACCGGTGATGGGCGGGATGAGGCGATCAAACGGGCGGGGCCGAACGGGTGGGCTCGTCCGCCGGGTCCGGGCCCCCGCGAGCGGCGGCCCTATCCTGGCCGGGGTGTCCGGGGCGGGCGCCGTCCCCTGCCGAAAGGACGCGAGTCCCGTGTCGCTTCTCGTGGACGCCGATCTGATGGACGAGTTGACCGGGGCCGCCCGGCGGGACGGCGTCGAGCGGCACGTGGTCGGCGCGGTCGTCACCGACGACGAAGGGCGCGTCCTCCTCCTGCGTCGCCGGGCCGACGAGGACCATCTCCCCGGGCTGTGGGAGCTCCCCTCGGGGCGGGTGGAAGCGGGTGAGAACCTGCTCGACGCGCTGCGGCGGGAGGTGACGGAGGAGACCGGGCTGACCGTCACCGCCGTGGAGGAGTACCTCGGTACCTTCGACTACCGCTCGGGCAGCGGGCGGGCGACCCGCCAATTCACCTTCACGGTGCGCGTCGCCCCGGACGGGGACCTCCGGCCGGCCGAACACGACGCCGCCGTGTGGGCCGCCCCCGGGGACCGCCACCCCGTCTCCCCGGAGGTCGGCGACCTCCTCACCCTGTACCGCACCGCCACCGGTTGAGCGGCGCGGACGGGTCGAGTCGAAGAGGTCCGATCGGTGGTGCCCCGGGGCGGCCCCTCTCCCAAGCCGAGGATCGGAGGGGAGAGGAGGGCTCCGGTAACCGCTGCCGTCCACTGTCACGAGTGCGTCATCAGGTTGTCCACCCGGGTGGTGAGGCGGGTCGGTACCTCGAGGGGAACGCTCTCACCCGGGGCGAAACGGACGGAAGCGGGTTTCTCGTCCTCGGGGTAGTACTCCATGACCGTGACGATGGCCGGTCCGGGCACGAACCTCGTTCCCTCATCCGGTCCGGTGGGCCGGTCGGAGCGGATCGTGCCTTTCCGAGTTCGAGGAACCGTGTGCCGTCCATCGGTTCGGTGGTTGCAGGAAGAAGTGCTCGCCGTTCCGTTGGCCGGGTCCCCACCCTCGGCGGGTCTTCCCGCTTCCCACCGCGATCGTCCCTGTTCACGAGGTGGGGGACAGGCGCACCGTGAACCAGACCCACTTTCCCCCGGGGACACAGGTGTAGCCCAGGCCGGTGGTCATATCCCGCAGCAGCCACAGACCCCGTCCGCCTTCGGCATCCCACGCGGGGACCGTCACCGCCGGAACCTCGCGAGCCCTGTCGAACAGGCGTACCCGGATTTCGCTCCCGAGGTGGTGCACCTCCAGTCGACACCTCGGGTCCTCGACGTGCTTGATCACGTTGGTGATCAGTTCCGATACCCCGAGTCGCACCAGTGCCACGGTGTCGGGGCAGCCACCCCACTCCCGTACCAAGGAGGCGACCTCTTCCCGCAGGGCACCCGCCCGTTCGGCGTGAGCCTTCACCTCCCGCCGGAAAGAGGGCGGTGAAAGGGATGCTTCGGCAGGGGATTCGGTCTCCATGGGGTCTCCTATGGGGGAGTCGCGCGAACGTTCGGGCGCCCTCTCCGGCCTGATTGCTCTTGGCTTTGGATTGATTACCCTGCGAATATGGACCTGTCGGCTTGCGTCGTGCAAGTCAACTACGAGAGTTCACTTCTACGAGTGAAGAACGGGCTCCCGGTTGTCAACTGTCACTCCGGTGAGGGGGAAGGTCATGGCGGAGGACTCGAAGCCGACCGTGCGTCGTCGTGTCCTGGGAACCAACCTGCGGCGCCTGCGGGAGGAGAGAGGGCTTCTTCTCGAACACGCGGCGGAGCACTTGAGTTGTAACGCGTCCAAGATCAGTCGCATCGAGTCCGGCCGAAGTCCGGTCAGGCCCCTCGATCTCAAAGCGCTTCTGGACCTCTACGGCGTCCTTGATCAGGGCGCGCGTGAGGGGTGGTTGTCATTGGCCCGGGAGGGGCGCCGACAGCGTTGGTGGCGCGCTCTGGAAGATCAACTTCCACGGGACTTCCTGGACCTCATCGGCCTGGAGGAGGACACGTCGTACTGCCGGGGTTTTCAACCGGCCATCATCGACGGTCTGCTGCAGACGGAGAGGTATGCGGAGGCGGTGATCGGAGGAGGCTCCCCCGGCCCTTTGCAGCCGAACCAGGAGACCATGCTCAAGGTGCGCCTGGAGCGGCAGAAGGCATTGACGCGTACCGAGCACCCCATCGAGGTCTGGATGGTGATGGGGGAGGCCGCTCTGAGGCAGATGTGTGGTGGGCCCGAGGTGATGCGTGCACAGCTCCACCACCTGCTGGAGTTGGCGAACCTGGGCAATGTGACCCTGCAGGTTCTGCCCTTCTCCGTCGGCGCGTACCGGGGTGGTCCGTTCCCCTTCAAGATCTATCGGTTCCCCATGCCTTCCGAGATGGAGGTGGTTCTCCTGGAGAGCCACATGAGCCACGCCTACCTGGAGAACCCCCGGGACATCGCGTTTCACTCGGAGATCTTTGATCGCCTCCGGGCCACGGCCTTGGGGGAGTTGGACAGCAGGCGCATGATTGAAGGAATCGCACGCGAGTACGCCCGGGAGTCGAGGGGAGACGAAGGTGCTGGTGGAGACCGGTTGGGTGAAGAGCAGTCACAGCGGGCAGAACGGGGATTGCGTCGAGGTGCGTCGTGAGGGCACCCGAGGAGTCGGTTTCCGTGACTCGAAGTGTCCGGACGGGCCGGTGATGGTGGTGGGGCATGAGAGTGGGCGACGTTTCCTCGCGGCGGTCGCCCGGGATGGGGAGCTCGGCGGAGCCTGAGCCCTGCCTGGTTACGGCACTCCGGGGTCGAGTGACGGGGCGTGAACCCGCGCCCATCCGCTTCGCGTACTCCCGCCCGGCAGTGAGGTTCGCCCTCACTCCCGGGTGAGGGCGGCGAGGTGGATGTCCACGGTCTGGAGCAGGCCGCCCGGCGGCGGGGCGGTACCGTCCCACCACAGGGTGGCGGCGATCTCGTCGTTCGGGGTGAACGGCACCGGTCCGAGGGCTCCGGGATCGGCGATCTCGGCGGTGAACAGCGCGCCGCGCGAGGGTGGGTGCCCGACCAGCGTGGTGTACGGGAAGCCGACGAACCGCAGTTCGTCGGCGGCCACGACCAACCCGGTCTCCTCGCGCACCTCGCGGACCGCCGCCGTGCGCGGGGACTCGCCGGGGTCGATGCCGCCGCCGGGCAACTCCCAGCAGTTCCGCTCGCGTTCGTGCACCAGCAGCAGGCGGTCACCGTGCCACAGGGCGGTCAGGGCATAGGTCAACGCGTGGTCGGTCGGCGGCGCGTGCTCCGGGACCCGGGCGAAGTCCAGCAGGTCGATGCCGAGCGGACCGGAGGCCAGGGGGGCGGGGCCGGTGGG
>NZ_VKHS01000360.1 GCF_014141525.1 Streptomyces calidiresistens | reverse complement strand
GAGTCGTACCGGCGGGACGAGGGGTGGGGCCGCGCCGTGCCGGCTCCACCCCTCCGATCCCGGGTCAGCCCATGGTCTTCGCCCCGTCCAGGGCCTCCCGGATGATGTCGGCGTGACCGGCGTGCTGCGAGGTCTCCGCGATGACGTGCAGCAGCACCCGGCGGGCCGACCAGCGGGCACCGGGCTCGAACCAGGGCGCCTCCGGCAGCGGGTGGTCGGCGTCCAGGTCCGGCAGTTCGGCGACCACCTCGTCGGTTCGGCGGGCGACCTCGGCGTACTCCTCCAGGACCCCGGCCAGGGTCTCGTCCGGCAGCAGCACGAACTCGTTCTCCCGTCGCTCGAAGTCGGCCTCGGTCATCTCGGAGAAGTCGGCCATCACGCTCGGCCCCTTGACGATGAAGTCGGCCCATTCGCGCTCGGTGGCGGCGACGTGCTTGATGATGCCGCCGATGCACAGTTCGCTCACCGTGGTGCGCTGCCGCGCCTGCTCGTCGGTGAGCTCGCGGGCGGTGTGGCGCAGGAAGTGCCGATGGGTCCCCAGGGTCTGCAGCAGGTCGGCGCGCTCACGGGCGCCGCGGACCTCGTTGTCCCGGGTGGTGGTCGTCTCGTCTGTGGTCATGGCTCCGCCCTTCGTCGGTGGCGGGCCACTCGGCCCGCTCCGTCCTTCGAGACCATCCTGGAACCGACAGCGGCCACTTTCCGGCCGCAATCGGCGGGAGAATCGGATCATGGCGAACACCAGCGCCCGGATGCTCCGACTGTTGTCCCTCCTCCAGACCCACCGTTACTGGCCGGGCCCCGAACTCGCGGAGCGGTTGGGCGTCTCGCCGCGCACGCTGCGCCGTGACATCGACCGGCTGCGCGAGTTGGGCTATCCGGTGGACGCGCAGCGCGGGGTGGACGGCGGTTACCAGCTCGCCGCCGGGACCGCGCTGCCGCCGTTGGTGATCGACGACGAGGAGGCGGTCGCCCTGGTGGTGGGATTGCGGACGGCGGCCCGGAGCGCGGTGGAGGGCATCTCCGAGTCCTCGGTGCGGGTGCTGGCCAAGGTGCTGCAGGTGATGCCCGCCCGGCTGCGGGGTCGGGTGGAGGCGTTGAGCGAGGTGACGGAGCCGGTGGACTGGGGCGGTCCGGAGGCGGCGCCGGTCGATCCGACGGTGCTCACGGTGCTCGCCCCGGCCTGTCGGGCGGCCGAGCGGCTCCGGTTCTCCTACACGGCCTCCGATTCCCGGAACAGCGATCGGCACGTGGAGCCGCATCGGTTGGTCTGCCCCGGTCGTCGCTGGTACCTGATCGCCTACGACCTGGACCGGCACGACTGGCGCATTTTCCGGGTCGATCGGATCACCGGGCCGCGTGCGACGGGGGAGCGGTTCCGGTCCCGTGACCTGCCGGCCGCCGACGCCGCCGAGTTCCTGCGGGGGAAGCTGGACAACCTGCCGCGTCCGCACCGGGTGGAGGCGGTCGTCCACGCCCCGGCCGCCGTGGTCCGGGAGCGGATCGGACGGTGGGGCGTGGTGGAGGCGATCGACGCGGAACGCTGCGGGGTGCGGATGACCACCGATTCCCTGGAGTGGCCGCTGATGGCGCTCGGCGCGGCCGGGGCGGAGTTCCGGGTGGTGGAGCCGCCCGAGCTGCTGGACCTGGTGAGGGAACGGGCGGAGCGGTTCGGCCGGGCCGCCGGCGCCGCGTGATGCCATGTGGCACCACCCGGCACCACCCGGCGCCGTTCGGTGCCACGTGGCATCACCTGGCACCACATGGCACCATGTGATGCCAGGTGGTGCCACGCAAGGGTGCCGTGGTGCTCGCAGGGGGTGGGAGGTCGTGGGTGACATGCCTCGACGATGCCGTGTTTTCGCAGATCAGGAGGAATTTTCTCGATTCCCTCCCGGTGTGGCGCCGTTCGGGGTTGCGCGTGGCGCCATAGTGGTGCCATGATGGCGTCATGGACCTCACGCCGTATGTCGACACCCTCCGCCGTGAACTCGCGGTGGCCGCCGAGGCCGGGGGCGGGGACGCCCGCGAGCTGGCCGAGCGGCTCACCGCCCCGCTGGAGTCGGCGGCCCGGCTGACCATGCTCAACGTGCTCTCCGCCGCCATGGACGAGGTCACCCGGGAGCTCGCCCCCGGCTCGGTCGATGTGCGGCTGCGCGGCCTGGATCCCGAGTTCGTGGTGACACCGCCGCCCACCGACGAGGGTGCCCCCCCGGTGCCGCCGTCCCCCGTCGACGCGGCGGGGGCGACGCTCCCGCCGCCCCCCGGTGACGAGGGCGGCACCGCCCGGGTCAACCTGCGGCTGCCGGCGCACCTCAAGGCACGCGCCGAGGAGGCGGCGAGCCGCGAGGGGCTGTCGGTCAACGCCTGGCTGGTGCGGGCCGTGTCGGCGGCGGTCGGGACCGGCGCCGGACCGCGGCCGGCGGAGCGGACCCGGACCGTCGGCCAGAGCTTCACGGGCTGGGTGCGCTGAGCGCGCTCCGGGCCCCACCCGTACCACCGCACCGCTTCCACCCACACCGCGTCCCACCTGCGGGGACGTGCCGAGGACCCACGAGGACGGGACAGCCATGCCTTCTTTCGACACCCCCCGGCCGATTTCGGTCACCGCCTACGTGTACGCCGGTGCCCTCCGGCTCGCCACGGCCGACCGCCACGACACGATCGTCGAGGTGCGTCCCCTCGACCCGGAGAAGGACCAGGACGTCCGCGCGGCCGAGCAGACCCGGGTCGAGTACGGCAACGGTGTCCTGACCGTCACCACGCCCAAGCCGAATCTGCTCGGGCGCGGCGGCTCCGTCGACGTGACGGTGGAGCTGCCGACGGGATCGGACGTCGAGGTGACCGGCGCGGCGGTCAACCTGCTGGGCGAGGGCCGGCTCGGCGAGGTCGCGGTGAAGACCACGTCCGGCGACGTCCGTCTGGACACCACGGGGCCGCTGCACCTGAGGGTGCCGCACGGATCGAGCACCGTCGACCGCGTGGAGGGCATGTGCGAGATCACCGCCAACACCGGCAACATGCGGGTCGGCCTGGTGGACGGCCACGCCGTCCTGAAGAACTCGCACGGCTCCACGACCGTGCGTGCCGTGACCGGCGAACTGCGGGTGAGCGGTGCCACCGGCAGCATCGACATCGGGCGCGCCGAGGCCTCGGTCGTGGGCACCACCACCCACGGCCCTCTCCGGGTCGGCGAGGTCGGCCGCGGGGACATCCGGTTGGAGACCTCCAACGGTCCGATCGAGGTCGGCGTCCGGGAGGGCGTGGGGGCCTGGCTCGACGTCAACTCCAACCGGGGGCAGGTCCGCGTCGGACTCGAGGCCTCCGAGGCCCCGGAGGACAGCGGGGAGAGTGTCGCGATCCGCGCCCGGTCCAACTGGGGCAACATCGACGTCCTCCGCGCCAAGGCCTGATCCGGCGGAGCCGGCTCCGCGCCGCTTCCCACGCTCTCTCCTCCTCTCCTCCTCTCCCCGGCCTCTCCCCATCGTCGTGATCCCCGAACGGAGGACTCCATGTCTTCTTCTGTCATGCCCATGCAAAGCCGGAGTGACGGTCATCCACCCCCGGTCGCCGTCTCCGCCACCGGTCTGCGCAAGTCCTACGGCGACAAAACCGTGCTCGACGGCATCGACCTGCACATCCCCACCGGCTCGGTCTTCGCGCTGCTGGGCCCCAACGGCGCCGGCAAGACCACTGTCGTGAAGATCCTGTCCACCCTCATCGGGGCCGACGGGGGGCGGGCCCGGGTCGGCGGTCACGACCTCACCACCGAGGCGCAAGCGGTGCGGGCCGCCATCGGGGTCACCGGCCAGTTCTCCGCCGTGGACGGGCTCCTCACCGGCGAGGAGAACATGCTTCTGATGGCCGACCTGCACCACCTCCCCGGGAGGGAGGGGCGACGGGTGGTCGCCGACCTGCTGGAGCGCTTCGACCTGGTGGAGGCGGCGGGGAAGCCCGCATCCACCTACTCCGGTGGCATGAGACGCCGCCTGGACATCGCCATGACCCTGGTCGGAAGCCCCCGGATCATCTTCCTCGACGAGCCGACCACCGGTCTGGACCCCCGCTCCCGCCACGCCATGTGGCGGATCGTCCGCGAGTTGGTCGCCGGCGGCGTCACCGTCCTGCTCACCACCCAGTACCTGGAGGAGGCCGACCAGCTCGCCGACCGCATCGCGGTGCTCCACGACGGCGGAATCGCCGCCGAGGGCACCGCCGAGGAACTCAAGCGCCTGGTCCCCGGCGGACACGTCCGCCTGCGCTTCACCGACCCCGCCGCATACCGCTCGGCGGCCTCCGCCCTGACCGGGGCCGACCGGGACGACGAGGCCCTGGCCCTGCGCGTCCACGGTGACGGCGGCCAACGCGAACTGCGCTCCCTGCTCGACCGGCTGGACGCCGCCGGTGTCGAGGCCGACGAACTGACCGTGCACACCCCCGACCTCGACGACGTCTTCTTCGCCCTGACCGGCGGCACCGACCGTCCCGGCCCCACCGACGGGTCCGAGGAGGCCACCCGATGAGTTCCCCGTCCCTCGCCGTGCGCGACTCCTCCACGATGCTGCGCCGCAACCTGCTGCACGTGCGGCGCTACCCCTCCATGACACTGAACCTGCTGCTCACCCCGGTCCTGATGCTGCTGCTCTTCGTGTACGTCTTCGGCGAGGTGATGAGCGCGGGCCTCGGGGACGGCGGCGCGGACCGCTCCGCCTACCTGGAATACCTCGTCCCCGGCATCCTGCTGCTGACCATCGGCTCCACCACCATCGGCAGCGCGGTGTCCGTGGCCACGGACATGACCGAGGGCATCATCGCCCGCTTCCGCACCATGCCGATCCACCGGGGATCGGTGCTCATCGGCCACGTCCTGGGCAGCGTGCTGCAGTGCGTCGCGAGTGTGGTGCTCGTCGGGGCCGTCGCGGTGGCCATCGGTTTCCGGACCACGGACGCCGGGGTCGTGGAATGGGCGGCGGCCCTCGGTCTGCTGACCCTCGTCTCCCTGGCCCTGACCTGGATCGCGGTCGGCACGGGGCTGGGCAGCCCCAACGCCGAGGCCGCGAGCAACAACGCCCTGCCGCTGATCCTCCTGCCCCTGCTGTCCACCGCCTTCGTCCCCCTGGACGCCCTGCCCGGCTGGTTCCGACCGATCGCCGGGTACCAGCCCTTCACCCCGGCCATCGAAACCCTCCGAGGGCTGCTCCTCGGCACGGAGATCGGCCACCACGGGTGGCTCGCCCTCGCCTGGTTCCTCGGGCTCGCCGTCCTCGGTTACCTGTGGTGCAGGGTGCGCTTCGACCGCGCCCCGGGGTGAGGACGGAGCCTTCCCGGACGACCTCCGGGGGCGGCGTGCACCGGCACCGCGTCGGTGCACGCCGTCGCGGTGCCGGGTGTCAGAACCGCCAGCGGGTGGGGACGTGGCC
>NZ_VKHS01000036.1 GCF_014141525.1 Streptomyces calidiresistens | reverse complement strand
CCCCCTTCCCACCGCGCCGTCCCCGGAGCCGGGCGGGACACCGCCGGCCGACCCCGGACCCCGCCCCCCGCTGATCGCGCGACCGGGCACCGTCCACCGCGTCACGGGTGAGCGGGAGTCCCTGGAGGTGCCCCTGGACCTCACCGGTTCCCTGGGGCTCGTGGGCCCCCGCCGGCGGCTGCTCGGCCTGGCCCGCGCCGTGGTCGCCCGCCTGGTCGCCGACCACCCGCCCGCCGGGCTGGAGGTGGTCGTGGTGGCCCCCGGTCGAGCCGCCGAGTGGGCGTGGGCGGGGTGGCTGCCGCACACCGCGCCGGGCCCCGGCCGGGCCTGTCGACGGTTGGTGGCCTTCGACCGCGAGCAGGCCCTCGCCCGGTTGCGGGAGTCGGCCGGCCGGGAGCCGGGCGGTCCGCGGACCCTGCTGGTCCTCGACGGCGACCCCGGCTCCGCGGAGGCGCGCGCCGCGGCGGCCGAGCTGGTGGCCCGCGGCCGTGCGAGGGGTGTGCACGTGCTGTGCCTGGCGGAGGCGCCGGCCGCCACGCCGACCTCGCCGCTGGAGCGCGGCCTGGCCTCGGCGCGGGCGGCGGTGCCCGCCCTGGTGGGCTGCGGGACCACGGCGGTGCTGGTGGGCGAGGTGGCCACCACCGTCCGACTGGTGCGGGCGGACGGCACGGTCGGGCCGGCGGCGACCGCGGACGCCGTCTCCGCCGCCTGGGCGGAGCGGTTCGCCCGGGCACTGGCGCCGCTGGGCGGTGACCCGCAGGACGCGGAGGGGGCGGCGGCCGGTGGGCCGTTGCCGTCGTCGGTGCGGCTGTTGGACCTGCTGGGGCTGCCCCGGGTCACCCCGGGGGTGCTGCGCGAGCGCTGGGCCGGGCCCCGGGCCGGGCTGCCGGTCCCCCTGGGAGTGGGCACGGGCGGCCCGGTGGTGATCGATCCCACCGTGCTCCCCGGCCCGGTGGTCGTGGAGGGGCCGCCGGGCTCGGGGCGCAGCGAGGCCCTGTGCGCGTTCGCCGTCGGGCTCGCCGCGGTCAGGGGGCCGCGGGAACTGTCGCTGCTCCTGGTGGAGGCCGGAGGCGGGGACGGTCTGGCCGCCTGCGCGGAGCTGCCGCAGACCGCGCACCGGCTGCGGGCGAACGACCCGGTGCGGATGCGGGCCTTCGCCCGCGCGCTGCGGGCGGAGTTGAAACGGCGGGAGGACCTGCTGGGCGCCGGAGGGTTCGCCGAGGACCGACCGGACGGCGGGCGCTCCGGGTTCACCCTCCCCGCGCCGGTCGGGGAGGAGGAGGGCGTGCCCCTTCCGGCGATGCTCGCGCCGGGCAGCGGGCCGATGCCCCGCCTGGTGGTCGTGGTGGACGACTCGGAGTCGCTGTGGGCGCCGGCGGCGGGGGATCCGGGCCGGCCGGCGGCGGGATCGATGGTTCGGATACTGGAGGCGGTCGCGACCTCGGGGGCCCGGCTGGGGATCCACCTGATCCGGGCGGGCGGGCCCGCCCCGGCACCCGGCGCCCTGGTGCGCCTGACGGGTTCCCCTCCCGGGCGGGGGGAGCTGCTGCGGCCCGGCCCGGTGCCGGTGCCGCTCCAGGTGGCGCGGGTGACCGGCCGCATCCCCCGCACCTCGACGCTGCGGCCCACCGTGGTACCGCTGGACTGGGCCCGGATGGGGGACCCCCCGACCCGGCGGCCGGTGCGGGAGTTGGGCAACGGCCCCACCGACGCGGCGCTGTTGGCGAGCGCCGCGGCGCGGGCGGGGAGGACGGAGCACGCCGTCTCGTCGGTGTGAGGCGCTTCGCCCGCGCGCGGCGGGCGCGCCCGTCCGACTTCCGTACGCCCGGGGCCCGGGAGCCCCCACGCCCGACTCGCCGTGTCCGTCGGGTCACTCGGGCCCCATGCCTTCACCTTCTGATAACAGCCCTGTCACGAACCGGGGTTCGGTTGGTGTCCCGCCTTGTGGTGGGGGGATGCCCCGGCGTAGGACGTTTGAACGAACGGGACATGCGGCGTGGCGGTCCCGGCCCCCGGCCGGTCAGCCGCGCCCCGGGAAGAGGGCGATGACATGCGCGCGGTGAGACGACGACCGACAACGGCGATCACGGGGAAGGGATCGGGCGGACGGAGGACCACGATGCGCGCGGCGGGAGCCGTCGCGGTGGCCTCCGTACTGGCACTCACCACCGCGTGCGGTGGTGACAACGGCGACGGTGGCGAGGACGGCGGTGACAACGGGGCGGGCGCCGAGTCCTCCGTCGAACTGCCCGACCTGAACGGCGAGAGCCTGGAGATCGCGGCGGTGTGGACCGGCGCCGAGCAGGCCAACTTCATGGCGGCGGTCGCCGAGTTCGAGAGTCGAACGGGTGCCGAGGTGAACTTCGTGCCCTCGGGCGACAACGTGGCCACCTTCGTCGGCCAGAAGATAGCCGGCGGCGCGGCGCCGGACATCGTGGTGCTGCCGCAGGTCGGCGTGTTGCACGAGTTCGCCGACCAGGGGTGGATCGTCCCCGTGGACGACACCGTCATGGAGCAGTTGGACGCCAACTACGCGGCCGGCTGGCGGGATCTGGGCGCCCACGAGGGCGAGCAGTACGGCGTCTACGTCAAAGCCGCCAACAAATCACTGATCTGGTACAACACCACCGCCTTCGAGAACGCCGGGGTCTCCGAACCGGGGACCTGGGAGGAGTTCATCGAGGTGGCGCAGACCATCTCCGACTCCGGCACCCCGCCGGTCTCGGTGGCCGGGAGCGACGGCTGGACGCTCACCGACTGGTTCGAGAACATCTATCTCTCGCAGGCCGGTCCGGAGATGTACGACCAGCTGGCCGCCCACGAGATCCCGTGGACCGACGAGAGCGTCACCGAGGCACTGACCACCCTGGCCGAACTGTTCGGCTCCGAGCAGCTGTTGGCGGGCGGTGCCGACGGCGCGCTGCGCACCGACTTCCCGACCTCCGTCACGCAGACCTTCGCCGACCTGGAGAGCCCGGCGGCGGGCATGGTCTACGAGGGCGACTTCGTGGCCTCGGTGATCGCCGACGGCACCGACGCCGTGGTCGGCGAGGACGCGCAGGTCTTCCCCTTCCCCGCCGTGGACGGTGACCCGCCGGTGGTCAGCGGTGGTGACGTCGCGGTCGCGCTGGCCCCCGACGGCGAGGCGAGCGAGGCGCAGATGGCGCTGATGGCGTGGTTCGCCTCGACCGACGCGGCCCGCATCTGGGCCGAGGGCGGCGGCTTCCTGTCCCCCAACCGCGAGTTGGACACCTCCGCCTACCCGGACGACGTGCAGCGGGACATCGCGGAGGCGCTGATCGCGGCCGGCGACGACTTCCGTTTCGACCTCTCCGACCAGGCGCCGGCGGCGTTCGGCGGTACCACCGGTCAGGGCATGTGGCAGGCGTTGCAGGACTTCCTGCGCGACCCCGAGGACATCTCCGGGGTCCAGGAGTACCTGGAGAGCGAGGCGGCGCGGGCCTACGGGGGCTGAGCCCCGACGCCCGCCCCGGCGACGGGGCCGGGGAGCGCGTCCCGGTGCGGACGGGCTTCCCGGCCCCGGCCGGTCGGGGCGGGCGTCCCGGTGCGGACGACTCCCCGGCCCCCTCCCCGGTGCGGCCGCGGGAACCGTCCGCCCGAACCGCCCCGGCCCCCGGGGGAGGACCCGGGGGCCGGGTACCGATGGACCCGACCCGACATCCGATGGACGGAGTGACGGATGGCTGATGGCCGACCGGCGGTGATACGCGCCCGCCCATGGGCCGTGGCGTGCTTCCTGCTGCCCGCCCTGCTGCTGCTGGGCGCCCTGGTGGTGTATCCCATCGGGTACTCCCTGTGGCGCAGCCTCTTCGACGCGCCCGGTACCGGCTTCGTGGGGCTGGACAACTACCGGGAGATGTTCGCCAATCCCGCCATCCGGCGGGCCCTGCAGAACAACCTGATCTGGATTCTGGTGGCGCCGGCGCTGGCGACCGCCCTGGGTCTGATCTTCGCGGTGCTGACCGAGCGGATCCGCTGGTCCACCGCCTTCAAGCTGGTGATCTTCATGCCGATGGCCATCTCCATGCTGGCCGCCGGCATCATCTTCCGCCTGGTGTACGAGGCGGACCCGGACCGGGGCGTGGCCAACGCCATCCTGGTCTCGGTGAACGACACCTTCTCCGAGGGCGCGCCCTGGCCCGACGCCCGTCCCCGGCCCGACAGCGGGCTGGAGCCGGGCCCGGAGGAGAGTCTGGTGGCCGCCGAACCGGCGGCCGTGGGCGAGCCCGCGCTGCTGCCACTGGTCGGGGTGGCGCCGCCCCGGGTGGCGGACGCCGGGCAGGCGGTGGAGCCGGAGCCCGCGCCCGACGCGGTGGTCGGCGTGGTGTGGTTGGACTTCGCCCCCGGCGGGGGTGGTGATCCGGGGGTGGTCGACGAGAACGAGCGCGGCCTGCCGGGAATGGTCGTGGAGGCGGTGCGCGACGGCACGGTGATCGCCACGGCGACGGCCGGCGACGACGGGACCTTCTCGCTGCCCGCCGAGGCGGACGGGGCCGAACTGCGCCTGGCGGCGAGCAACTTCGCCGCCTCGTTCAACGGCGTGGACTGGTTGGGCCCGACCCTGGTGACACCCGCCATCATCGGCAGCTACGTGTGGATGTGGGCGGGCTTCGCGATGGTCCTGATCGCCGCCGGCCTGGCCGGGGTGCCGCGCGAGATGTTGGAGGCCGCCCGGGTGGACGGCGCCAACGAGTGGCAGGTGTTCCGGCGGATCACCGTCCCGCTGTTGGCGCCGGTGCTGGCGGTGGTGCTGGTCACGCTGATGATCAACGTGTTGAAGATCTTCGACCTGGTGCTGATCATCGCGCCGGGCTCCACCCAACCGGACGCCAACGTGCTGGCGCTGCAACTGTACTTCTCCTCGTTCGGGACCAGTCCGAACCAGGGCCTGGGCAGCGCCATCGCGATCTTCCTGCTGCTGCTGGTGATACCGGTGATGATCTTCAACATCCGACGACTGCGACAGGAGCGCAAGGGATGAGGCGGGAAGCGCACAGCCCCGGCCGACCGGTCCCGGGTCCCGCCGCGTCGGCGGCACCGGGGTCCGCGGGGGAGCCGACCCGGTGCGGGGAAGCCCACCGGGGACAGGAGGAACCACGATGAGCACACCCCACATTCCCCCTTCCTCCGCCGATTCCGGGCGGGGCGAGGACTCGGACGCCGGTACGCCGGGGGCCCTCACCCCGGCCCGGCCCGGGTCGCCGCGTCGGCCCCGGACCGG
The DNA here is from genome assembly GCF_014141525.1 of Streptomyces calidiresistens. GTDB lineage: Bacteria > Actinomycetota > Actinomycetes > Streptomycetales > Streptomycetaceae > Streptomyces > Streptomyces calidiresistens. Next base: position 10,651 of record NZ_VKHS01000036.1, on the reverse strand, counting down.
CGCCCCGGGCGAGGGGACCGGATCCGCCCGCCGGAGCGGGGAACGCTCCGTCGCCTCGCGGGTGGTCTCGGCCACCGCCGGTGGTGCGGTGCGGGTGGTCCTGATCCTCTTCGGCCTGCTGTGGCTGCTGCCGACCGCCGGATTGTTCGTGTCCTCGTTCCGCGACCCCCGGGACATCTCCGCCAGTGGGTGGTGGACGGCGCTGACCGACGCCTCGCAGTGGTCGGTGGGGAACTACACCAGCCTGCTGGAGAAGTCGGCCTTCACCGATTCCATCTGGACGACGGTGGCGATCACGGTGCCCTCGACGGCGCTGGTGGTGGTGGTCGGCGCGATGGCCGCCTACGTCTTCGCCTGGCTGGACTTCCCCGGTCGGGACTGGCTGTTCCTCGTGGTGGTGGGGCTGCTGGTGGTGCCGATCCAGGTGGCGCTGATCCCGGTGGCGCGGTTGTTCAACGTGCTGGGGATCTTCGAGACGATCCCCGGCGTGGTCCTCTTCCACGCGGCCTTCGGGTTGCCGTTCGCGATCTTCCTGCTGCGGAACTTCTTCGCGGAGATCCCCCGCGAACTGCTGGAGGCGGCACGGCTGGACGGGGCCGGCGAGATACGGCTGTTCACCCGGGTGGTGCTGCCGCTGGGCGGTCCGGCGATCGCGGCCCTGGCGATCTTCCAGTTCATGTGGGTGTGGAACGACCTGCTGGTGGCACTGATCTTCGCCTCCTCCAGCAACCCGCCGATGACGGTGGCGCTGCAGCAGGAGATGCGGCAGTTCGGCGCGAACATCGACGTGCTGGCGCCGGGCGCCTTCATCTCGATGCTGGTGCCGTTGGCGATCTTCTTCGCCTTCCAGCGTCAGTTCGTGGCCGGGGTGATGGCCGGTTCCGTGAAGTGAGGGCGACCGGCACGCCCGTGCCGGCACCGACCCCCGCGTGCTCGCCCCTCCGGGCGACGCGCGGGGGTTTTCGCGCTCACCCGATGGGATGAGTTACGCACTGCTCACGGGGAGTCGTTCGAACACCTGTCGAAGGGTCCGCCGGTGGGGGCCGGTGAGGCCCCGAACCCATCCGGACCACCCCCGGGGGCACACCGGAAGAGGTCCGTCGCGGAGGCGCCGACGCCCGGGACTCCTCAGGTCCCCGGACCCGTGGTGCCGTCGGTCTCGACCCGCGACACCCGGTCCTTCCGCAGTTCGAAGGCCCATCGGCCGGTCACCGGCTCGGCCCCCTCCCCCGCCCGGAACCGGGCCGTCACCGCGAGGCCACCGGCCTCCTCCTCCACAACCTCCACATGTCCCCCCATGTCCAGCACCTCCCGGTCCAGCCACGGCTCCACCTCGCGTTCCTCGCCGTCCGAGACGAGCACGGCGTCGGAGGTCAGCAGGGCGAGCAGCGCCGTGCGGTCCCCGGTGTTGACCGCCTGGAAGAACGCGCGGACGACGGGGTTGGAGGGGCGCGACGGGCGATCGAGACGGATGTCGGCGTCGGTCATGTCACCAGGAGAACCCCCGGGGCCGCCCCGCGCATCCCGACACGGCGCGTCCGTCGGGGACCGACACCCTCCGGGCGCGGGCCGCACACTTCCTCCACGATCTCCCGGGAATCCCCGGGAAATTCCTCGGGGAAGGACGCATGGGTTTCCGAATCCGTGGAAGACGCGCGAAGTGACATCACGCTGTGCACCGGTCTCCACCTCATCCGCCGCGCCACCGGACACCGAACGGCCACCCGTGCCGTCGGCGCGCCGTATCGTGAAAGTTATGCGGCGTTTCATCAGGTATGCAGCTCTTGTTCAGGTCGAACGCCCGCGCACCGTGAGCAACCGAGCCGAGTCCGGGGACCGCCCGGCACCGGCCGATGCCTCCGGCGCGGGGGCGGACGGCCGGACGATCCGCCGACCCGGCGGATCCCCGGCGGGGACCCACCCGCCGGTCAACCCCGAGGCCTCCCCCCTGGTCGCCCTCTACCGGCGGGTGGTGCCTCTGCGCGCCCGCCGGGCGGTGGCCGGTCGGGTCTCCCCGCAGCTGCGCGGGTCCGTCAAGCGCACCCTCGCCGACACCGCCAGGGCCGTGCCCGACCGGATGGCGGAGGTCCGCGCCGAGCGCGCCCGACGCGTCCGACCCGAGCTGTTCTCCGCCCCCGAGCGCCGCATGGTGCAGGTCAACCGGCAGCCCAAGGCCGCCACGGTGCGGGAGTTCCCCACTCCCCTGGCCGCCCGCGACGAGGCCCTGCGCATGGTGTGCGAGGCGCTCGGGGAAGCCGGGGTGGACTACTTCTGCGTGCGGGGCGTGGACCCGGCGGGCTCCGTCGTCGCCGTGCCGGCGAACGAGCGCATGCGGGCCGCCCGCGCCCTGGCCCGGCTGTGCTCGCGCACCGCCGGCTACGTCGGTGTCCGGACGCGGCGCCGGCGCCGCGGGCCGCGTCACACCGTGCCCGGCGACTCCCAGGCCGCCCGCCGGCTGTGGACCTCCGCCCCCCTGGTCCGGATGTGCTGGTACACCACCGACCGACGCGGCACCACCGCCATCGGACAACGCTACGGCTGCACGGTGGAGTTCTGGGAGACCGACGAGCGCGGGATGCTCGTGGCACCGCGCCGCAACCGGTGCACCGAGGAGATCTCCCCCGACACCCCTCGCGTCACCGTCCCCCTCGCCCGGCTGGACCAACTGCACCCGGTCCCCCACGCCCCGGCCGACGCCGAGCGGGGAGCCGACGTCGGCACCGGGACCCGCGCCGTCCCGGCGCGCAAGGGCGCGGCCGCGCACCCCGTGGTCACCATTCCCGAGTTCTCCCGCCCCCTCCCGGACGACGTCCCCTTCCCCGTGGACGCCGTCTACACCTGGGTGGACGGCGCCGACCCGGACTGGCTGGCCCGGCGGGCCCTGCACGCCGGCGAGACCTACCACGCCGAGGCCGCCAACGCCGCCCGCTACCTCAGCCGCGACGAACTGCGCTACTCGCTGCGCTCGCTGCACCAGTACGCGCCCTGGATCCGCCACGTCTACCTGGTCACCGACCGTCAGGTGCCCTCCTGGCTGAACACCGACCACCCCGGGCTGACGGTCGTCGACCACCGCGAGATCTTCTCCGACACCTCGCTGCTGCCGACCTTCAACTCGCACGCCATCGAGAGCCAGCTGCACCACATCGAGGGCCTCGCCGAGCACTTCCTCTACCTCAACGACGACGTGTTCTTCGGCCGCCTGACGGTGCCCCAGCACTTCTTCCTGGGCAACGGCCTCACCCGGTTCTTCCTGTCCAAGGCCCACATCCCCTACGGGCTGCCCACCCCGGAGGACGTGCCGGTGTCGGTGGCGGGCAAGAACAACCGGATGCTGCTGGAGGAGCGCTTCGGCGCGGTCATCACGCAGAAGATGAAGCACGTCCCGCACGCCCTGCGCCGCAGCGTGCTGTACGAGATCGAGAAGGAGTTCGCCGACCGGCACACGGCCACCGCCGCCAACCGGTTCCGCGACCTGAACGACCTCTCGGTCACCTCCTCCCTCCACCACTACTACGCGTTCCTCACCGGGCGCGCGGTGCCCGGTGGCATCCCGTACGACTACTTCGACATGGCCCACCCGGCGATCGAGACGCGACTGGGTCGACTGCTGGCGGCGCACAACCGGACCGTGTTCTGCCTGAACGACACGGTCTCCGACGAGAAGGACCTGGCGACCCAGCTGTCGATCATGGAGCCCTTCCTCCAGGCGTACTTCCCCTTCGCGAGCCCCTACGAGCGGGACGCCTGAACCGAACACCCGAACCGGCCGCGGGGCCGGCCGGTGACGTGATCGCGTCACCGGCCGGCCCCGCGGCCCTTCCGCCGTCCCGGGGTCCGGCGGGACCGGACGGGTACGACGGGCTCAACGTCCCTCCGGCCGCCCTCCCCGCAGCAGCAGGCGCCACGGCAGCACCGCGGCCTCCCACTGCACCGCCGCCGACAGCTTGGAGTTCCCGGCCCGGCGCGCCCCGAAGCGGATGGGCACCTCCACCACCCGCACCCCGCGCACCACCGCCCGGTGCTTCAACTCCATCTGGAAGGCGTGACCGGCGCCGGCCGCCTCCTGCGGGGCGACGGCCCGCAGCGCCTCCTCGCGCCACAGGTTGAACCCGCCGGTCAGGTCCCGGATGCCCGTTCCGAGCAGGGCCCCGGCGTAGGCGTTGGCACCGCGCGAGAGCATCCTGCGGTGCCGCTCCCACCCGGCGGCCAGCCGGCCGCCCGCCACGTACCGGCTGCCGACCACCAGACCGGCGCCGGTGCTGTGGGCCACCCCCAGCATCTCCGGCAGGGCGACGGCCGGGTGGCTGCCGTCGGCGTCCATCTGCGCGATGTACCCGCCGTACCCGCCGTACCCGCCCTTTCCGCCGTACCCGCCGGGGGGTTCGGGGGGAGCGACGAGTTCCCGGGCCCGCCGCATCCCCGCCGCGTAGGCCCGCCCCAATCCCCGCTTCACGGGCCGGTGCAACACCGTCACCCGGGGCGGACGCCCCGGCGGCCCGTACCGACGGGCCAGCCCCTCGGCGATGCGGCCGGTGCCGTCGGGGCTGGCGTCGTCCACGATCAGCAGCCGCAGCCCCGGCAGCGGCAGGGCCATCAGCTCCGCCACCACCCCCGGCAGGGCGCCCGCCTCGTTGTAGGTCGGCATCACCACCAGGACCGGCGTGCGGGCCCACTCCGCGGGCAGGGTCGGCGCGGCCGGGGCCCGACCGGGGGCGGGCATCGGGGCCGTCGCCCGGCCGACGCCGCTGCTGATCATCAGTGGCTCCATGCCCGTCACCCTAGGAACGACCACCTCCCGCGTCGTCTTTTCCCGGGCCGTGCGGGGGACCGGGGCCCGGCACACCGCCCGGGACCCGGCGAGGGGGTGTCGCGGGAACGGCCGCGCCCCCGGAACCGGGGAACCGGTTCCGGGGGCGCGGCCGGCGAACGGCGCGGCGTCTCAGCGGTTGCTGCGCAGCAGGGTGCGCATCGTCCGCATCGCGACCGAGAGGTTGGCCAGGTCGAAGTCGTCGGAGTTCTGGATCTCCGCGAGCGTCGAGCGGGCCCGGGTGAGGATCGCCCGGTTCCGGGAGGCCCACGCCTCCCACATCTCCTCCGGGTCGGCCCCCGGCTCACCGGCGGCCAGCACGTCGGCCGTGATCAGCTGGTGCGCCGCGTACAGGTCCTCGCGGATCGCGGTGCGCGCCATCGACTGCCAGCGGTCGGCGCGCGGCAGCATGCTGATCCGGTCCTGGAGCCGGGAGATCCCCAGCTGGTCGGCGAGGTGGTAGTACACCTGCGCCACGTCCATCAGGTCCCGCCCGGTGCGATCCGCGACGGCCACCACGTCCAGGGCGGGGAAGACCGCCGTGAACCCGGCCACCTGCTGGGCCAGCTCGGCCGGCACCCCGCTGCCCACGAGCTCGTCGTGGGTGGCGCTGTGCACCTCCAGGTCCCGGCCGCGCAACAGCTTGGGCAGCTCCAGCCACACCTGGCCCAGCGGGTCCGAGAAGATCTCGATGGTCTCCGCGAGCCGCAGCGGCTGGGGCCGGTTGTTCAGCAGCCAGCGGGCACCGCGCTCGACCATGCGCCGCGAGTGCAGCCGGATATGGGTCAGGACGGTCGCCGGGACGTCGTTGGCCAGTTGCTCGGCGGTGTCCCAGATCCGGTGCAGGCCGAAGATGGCCCGGGCGGCGGTGTGCGCCCGGACGATCTCCTCCACCGAGGCCCCGGACTCCTCGTGCATCCGGTGCAGGAAGGAGGGTCCGCCGACGTTGATCGTGTCGTTGACCAGGAGGGTGGTGATGATCTCCCGGCGCAGGGCGTGGCGCTCGATCCGGTCCGGGAAGCGCTCGCGCAGCGGGCCGGGGAAGTACACCTCGAGCAGCCGCTCCAGGTGGGGGTCGTCGGGCAGGTCGGTGCCGACCAGCGCCTCGGTGGTGGTGAGCTTGGCGTACGCCAGCAGCACCGCCAGCTCCGGCTGGGTCAGCCCCTCCCCCGCGTGTCGGCGCTCGGCGATCTCCTCGTCGTCCGGCAGGAACTCCAGGCGTCGGTCCAGCCGGCCCTCCGCCTCCAGGGAGCGGATGAAGCGCTGGTGGGCCAGGAGCAGGCCGGGCGCGGTGGCCTCGGAGGTGGCCAGCACCACGTTCTGCGCGTGGTTGTTGCGCAGCACGATCTCGGCGACCTCGTCGGTCATCTCCGCCAGCAGCAGGTTGCGCTGCTTGACGGTGAGGTCCCCGTTGGCGACCACGTCGTTGAGCAGGATCTTGATGTTCACCTCGTGGTCGGAGGTGTCCACACCGGCGCTGTTGTCGATGGCGTCGGTGTTGCAGTGCCCGCCGTTGCGGGCGAACTCGATGCGGCCCAACTGGGTCAGGCCCAGGTTCCCGCCCTCGCCGACCACCTTGACCCGCAGGTCCCGGCCGTCCACCCGGATCGCGTCGTTGGCGCGGTCACCGGCGTCGGCGTGGCTCTCGGTGGAGGCCTTGACGTAGGTGCCGATGCCGCCGTTCCACAACAGGTCCACCGGCGCCCGCAGGATCGCCCGCATCAGGTCGGCGGGCGTCATCGCCACGACCGAGGACGGGATGTCCAGGGCGGTGCGCACCTGCGGGGTGAGCGGGATGGACTTGGCCGTGCGCGGGTGCACCCCGCCGCCCTTGGACAGCAGGGAGGTGTCGTAGTCGGCCCACGAGGAGCGGGGCAGCTCGAACAGCCGGCGGCGCTCCGCGTACGAGCTCGCGGCGTCGGGGTCGGGGTCCAGGAAGATGTGCCGGTGGTCGAAGGCCGCCACCAGTCGGATGTGCTCGGACAGCAGCATGCCGTTGCCGAAGACGTCGCCGGACATGTCGCCGATGCCGACGACCGTGAAGTCCTGCGTCTGGGTGTCGTGGCCCAGCTCGCGGAAGTGGCGCCGGACCGACTCCCAGGCACCCCGGGCGGTGATGCCCATGGCCTTGTGGTCGTAGCCGGCCGAGCCGCCGGAGGCGAAGGCGTCCCCGAGCCAGAAGCCGTACTCGATGGCCACCTCGTTGGCGATGTCGGAGAAGGTGGCGGTGCCCTTGTCGGCGGCGACCACGAGGTAGGTGTCGTCGCCGTCGTGGCGGACCACGCCGGGCGGCGGGACGACCCGGCCGTCCACCAGGTTGTCGGTGATGTCCAGCAGGCCGCGGATGAAGGTGCGGTAGCAGGCGACGCCCTCCGCCAGCCACGCCTCCCGGTCCGAGGGGTCCGGCAGGCGCTTGGCGACGAACCCGCCCTTGGCCCCGACCGGCACGATGACGGTGTTCTTGACCTCCTGTGCCTTGACCAGGCCCAGGATCTCGGTGCGGAAGTCCTCGCGCCGGTCGGACCAGCGCAGTCCGCCCCGGGCGACCTTGCCGAAGCGCAGGTGGACGCCCTCCACGCGGGGGGAGTACACCCAGATCTCGTAGGCCGGGCGCGGCTCGGGCAGGTCGGGGATGGCCTGCGGGTCGAGCTTCATCGACAGGTAGGGACGGGGGCGCCCCGGCTCCCCCTCCGCCGCGGCGTCGGGCCGGTCGTCGGTGTCGGTGCGGAAGTAGTTGCACCGCAGGGTCGCCCGGATGACGGTGCGGAAGGCGCGCAGGATGCGGTCCTCGTCCAGGTTCGAGACCTGGTCCAGGGCGCCGTCCAGTTCCTCCAGGATGCCGTCGGTCAACTCGTGGCCGGCGTGCTGCCGTTCGGGGTGCAGGCGGGCCTCGAAGAGGTTGACCAGCAGGCGGGTGGTGTGGACGTTGCGGCGGAGCGTGGCCTCCATGTTCTCCTTGGAGAACCTCGCCCCCGCCTGCCACAGGTACTTGGCGTAGGCGCGCAGCACCATCGCCTGCCGCCAGGTCAGCCCCGCGGAGAGCACCAGGGCGTTGATCCCGTCGTTCTCCGCCTCGCCGGTCCAGGCCGCGGAGAAGGCGTCCTGGAAGCGCTCGCGGACATCGGTGCCGGTGGCCTTGGCGACGGACTCCGGGACGCGCAGTCCGAAGTCGTAGATCCAGGCGGTCGAGCCGTCCGCCGGGCGCAGTTCGTAGGGGCGTTCGTCGACCACCTCGACGCCGAGGTTCTGCAGCACCGGCAGGACCGCCGACAGGGTCACCGGTTCGCCGGTGCGGTAGATCTTGAAGCGGCGCTCGCCGGGGGCCGCGCCGACCGGCTCGTAGAGGCTGAGGGCGAAGTCCGGGCCGTCCTCACCGGGGCGCAGACCGATGACGTACTGCAGGTCGGCGACGGCGGCACGCGGCGGATGGTCCGCCTTGTACCCCTCGGGGAAGGCGTGTTGGAAGCGGCGGCCCAGTTCGGCGGCCTGCTCCTCGCCGCACTCGGCGAGGAGGGCGTCGACGAAGCCGTCGGTCCAGGACCGGGAGGCCTCGGCGAGTCGCGCCTCGATGCGGTCCCGGTCGGCCTCGGTGATCTCGGGAAGGTCGGTGCCGGGTGGGACCCGGATCACGAAGTGCAGCCGGGAGAGCACCGACTCGGTGTTCCAGGCGGTGAAGTCGGTGGTGGTGCCGCCCAACTCCTCGCACAGGATCTCGCTCAGCCGCAGCCGCACCGAGGTGGTCCAGCGGTCCCGGGGCAGGTAGACCAGCGCGGAGTAGTAGCGGCCGTACTCGTCCTGGCGCAGGAACAGCCGCAGCCGGCGGCGTTCCTGCAGGTGCAGCACGGCGGTGGTGATGGCCCGCAGGGTCGGCACCGAGGTCTGGAACAACTCGTCGCGCGGGTAGGTCTCCAGGATCTGGAGGAGGTCCCGGCCGCTGTGGCTGTCGGGCGCGAAACCGGCCGAGGCCAGCACCTCGGCCACCTTCCGGCGGATCACCGGTACCCGGCGCACGGATTCGGTGTACGCCGCCGAGGAGAACAGGCCCAGGAAACGGCGCTCGCCGATGACGCGGCCCTCGGCGTCGAACTTCTTGACGCCGATGTAGTCCAGGTAGGAGCGGCGGTGCACGGTGGCACGGCTGTTGGCCTTGGTGAGGATGAGCACCCGGGGCTCGCGGGCCTTGGCCCGGGCGGCGGGGGTGAGCCGGCTGAACGCCGGGGAGTCGGGGGTCGGCACACCGGGGTGGTAGTCGCCGATGTCGGTGCGGGTGGAGGCGTGCCCGTGCTCCCCCGGGCCGCCGGCGGCCGGCGGCCCGCCCTCGGGCAGGGTGTGGGTGGGGTCGGAGCGAAGGATGCCCAGGCCGGTGCCGGGGATGGCGGTGAGCACGTCCCCCTCGCCGCCGTTGTCCTCCCGCACCAGGCGGTACTCGCGGTAGCCGAGGAAGGTGAAGTGGTCGGCGGCCAGCCAGCGGAGCAGTTCGCGGGCCTCCTCGACCTCCAGGGCCCGCCGGCGTTCCTCGGCCGCCGCCGCCTCGGGGCCGTCCTCCTCGGAGGGGGCCCCGGCCCCCTCGTCGCCGGGGGTCGGGAGGATCTCGCCGCCGGTGGCCGGGTCCACCACGGTGTCGGTCACCAGGACGGGCGGGACGGTCAGCTCGTCGGCGATGGCCAGGGCCCGCTCGCGCATCTTCCGCCAGTCCTCCACGGACTCGCGGACGTCGTTGAGGATGCGCCGCAGGTCGGTCTCGATGCTCCGCAGATTCCGGGGATCGGTCTCCCGGTCCACCTCGACGTGGATCCAGGATTCGATCACCGCGTCGTCGGGCAGTTCCTCCCGCTCGTGGGTGTGGGCCCGCGCGCCGAAGGGGTCGCGTCCGGCGTCCAGGACCTCCAGCAGCTTTCCGGTGACGTCCCGGCGGACGATCATCTGCGGGTGGATGACGATGTGGATGCCCCGGTCCTGCCGGGAGAGTTCGTTGGTGACCGAGTCCACCAGGAAGGGCATGTCGTCGGTGACGACCTCCACCACGGTGTGGCTGCAGGTCCAGCCCACCTCCTCCACCGTCGGGGTGTGCACCCGGACGTTGGCGGTGCCCTGGGGGCGGTGGGCGGCGAGCCGACGGTGGGAGAACGCCGCGCCGTAGAGGTCGACCGGATCGCGTCCCTGGATGTCCTCCGGGGAGACGTACAGGTAGTAGCGCTGGAGGTACGCCCGGAGCTCGGCGGCGTCCGGGTGCTGGGCGGTTCTGCTCCCCGCCGGTCCGTGGTCGGCGACCTCGGCCGCGCGGTTCAGCAATTCGGCTTTGACGTCATCCAGCTTGCTGTGCATGTCCTCTGACTCCTGTCGCGCCTCGTCGCACGACGTCGGGAACTCGATGTCGGATGCAGCGGGCGACGTTCGGTCGGGGATGACGGGCGATCCCCGCCGCGTCCTTCGACGACCGGCCGCACCGGGCCGCGCGGGACGCGCGGGGCCGGTGCCCCGGACGGAGCGGACTCCGCGACCGGGGCGGGGGAGGCGACGCTGCCTCCGGCGGGTATCGCGCTGATCACGGGCTCAGGCTACCCCTCCCGCGTCGGCGCTCCCGCCGCCGTTCGTACAAAGCGGGGGGCGATATTTTGACCGGGTGGACAAGAACCGCGGGGGCGGGCTCGGACGGAACCACCCGGTGTTGTCGTTCCGCTGTGGGGCGTGTCGGTGCCCCGCGGGCCGTTCCGCACGGTGGTGGCGCCATCGTGCGGCCTCCCGGACCGGCACCCGCGCGGATGGTGCGAGCCGGCTCCGAACGGATCGGGCGGCCGGGTCGGGCGCCGTCGGCTCCCGGCCGGGGGGCCGGGGCCGGGG